>JABIFK010000062.1 GCA_018650745.1 Candidatus Latescibacterota bacterium
CGTTTGAGGCTGATACAAATTCAAACAGCTCACGTCTTCACCCGGCAAGGCCCGTAAAGCGAAAACTTTCGCCGCATCTAAAACAGAGGCATCAGCCTCCGAAAAACCAAGCTCAAACCGCCCATCTTCCGAATTCAAATTCTGATAAATAGGCACATCCGTTTCGGCCATCACCGAAAAACCACCCGTGCCCGATGTTTTATCGTAAACCACATCCTCAGTCAAATCAACGCGCTGATTGGCCCCTACCGCAACCACAACAAAACAAGCACACCCAATCAACGACACACACAGCAAACTTCGCCCCGGTTGACGCACACTGTTGCGTATACCCATGCCCACCAAACCACTCAAAACACCAGACGTTGGTCTGCGAAACCACAACGCCAAAAAGCTCAATCCCGAAATCAACAACAGCGCACCACATCCAAAAGACAAACCAACAGCCAACGTCGCATCCGACCCAGTCGCCCCTACCAAACATCCTATGGCCAAAATCAAACTACCCAATGCATACCCTTTTGTCCGCTGTCCAGTTCTCGATACATCACTTCCAAACACGCCCGACAACAAAGATCTTACTGGCACACGCCCCAATCGCCGAATTGTCCGCCAAATAGCAAACAAAACCACCACCAGAGAAATGACATATCCCAATACCAAACTCACACCATTGACATGCAAATACAATTCCGATGTGCCTACAGCCGCAACCCACCACGTGCGCAACCCCACCATCATCATCCACGCATAACCGACCGCACCTGCCAAACCCAGCAATCCCCCCACACCAGCCAACACCAGTGCCTCCCCCATAAACCGCTTGCGAATCGCTTTGCCATCATAACCAGTAGCCATCAAAATGCCCACTTCTTTGGCGCGCTGCTCAACACCCAACCGAAACAACAACCCCACCAACAATGCTGCCGACACAATTAAAAACTGGCTAAATCCTACAAATAACCCACCAAAATCCGTCGCGCCCGAAGAAGCCCCCAATGCCCGTTCTTTCACAGGTTGAAACACCAATCCGACGGACTGCGGTAAAATCTTCGTCTTCAGGTTCTTGCCCAATGTCGCCGCTATCGTCGGGCTGTCTTTTCTATCCAGCACACCCACACGAATCGATGTCAACACACCAAACCGGCTTTTCCACAACCGCTGTCCAGTCGCCGCAGATACAAAAGCTTTTGGAGCCGCTTGATAGTCATCCCAATACAATTCATCCTGTTCTCGAATACGATCCAATGACACAGGAAATGGCGCATCCCAAGCCGACATATCATCGGCACCTTGCAAGCCAGGATATTCGGGTGACAACGTCGGATCGCCACCCAACCCCGTCATAGCCACAATACCCTTCAACCGAAACATTGCACGCCGAGTGATCAAATCCTCTTTGGAACCCACCTCAAAATAACCGATCTCAACCGTATCGCCCACTTGAGCACCCAAATCTTTAGCCGTCCAAGCATTCAAAAAAATCTCATTCTCATCCAAAGCCGGTGCCACCGCCCCATCAAGCAAAGTCAAACCACCAAAATCTTTTACATCCATCGCAACAACCGTCGAATAAGGCACATCCTTCTCATTCACCTGAATGGTATTGGCCAAATACGTCAAAACAGACAAAGACGACAAATCCGCTTCATCTGCCAAGTTTTGGATCACATCAGCCAAATGAGGCTGCAAAACAAACTGTGTGCTCTCAACAGACACATGACTGTCTGCCTGCCAAATGACAATGCCCAAGTCATCTAAAGTTGCTGCCTGAGAAAGCGCGGCGTCCAAACCCGAATCCACTTTACCCGAAACCAAAATTGTATTCACTCGGTTAGGTTGCCCCATTGCTTTTTGCAAAACAGGCAAAGAGACAAAAGCATTCAATGGCACACTCTGATGCGCACGCAAACCAAACCGACCCATCCCTCGATCGGGCAACACATCAACAAGAGTCAACCGCAGTGTTTGTGTTGCATCTGCCAATTCATTGTGACCAAACAAAGACTCACGGTGAATATCACTCGGTTGGGCAAACGAAAGCAATACGGCATCACCTACTTGTGCATCCAATTCTTTCCGAAGCGCCTCATTTACAACCACAGCAGGGAAGGGTCCAGATTCACCTAATCGAGAAATATCCGCATCAAACAATTCAGCAAACAATTCATCAATGCCCTGAATTTGCACACGAGAAGCACGCGCGCCCTTTCGTGCATGAACAGCCGAACCTCCAAGTGTCACCGCAGAAAAAACCTCTGCCGAATCCCCTTTTGCGTTTAACACCTCCAGTAAATCCTGAGCCAAATCCGCTCTAAAAAAACGTGCCGAAACAAGGGCCTGATCAGTTTTTCCCAAACGATCCAATGACAAATCGCGCAAACTGCCACGCACAGAGTCACCCACCAGCAACGCCCCCGTCAAAACAGCCGTTGCCACAGTCACACCCAACAATACAGCGAGATTCATTCGCCAAAAGTAGATCAGACTTCGACGCACGTGCCCTCCTGCAATTCAAACCGACGCAAAAATCGAGCAGCAATATGCAAACTATGTGTCACACCAATTAAGACATTGCCCGCTTGCACATGCAACTCAAACAACAAATCCACAATCTCTTCTGCACGGGCGCCATCCAAACTCCCAGTGGGTTCATCGCACAACAGCAAGCTGGGTTTGTTAATCAACGCACGAGCAACTGCCGTACGCTGTCGCTCACCACCCGACAATTGAGCGGGTCTGTGATCTACCCGATGCCCAAGCCCCACCCGATCAATCAACAAACGTGCCTCTTGTTCCAAAGATGCGCCCCCAAATGCCAATGTGGGAATCAATACATTTTCCAACACCGAATACTGCGGCAACAAATGATGGTCTTGAAAAACAAATCCAATCTCTTGATTTCGGAACTTTGCCAAATCAGGTTCAGAAAGTGCAAAAGGATCTTCTCCATCAATACCCACGCACCCAGCCGACGGCACATCCAAAGTACCTAAGATATGCAACAACGTACTCTTGCCACAGCCCGACGCCCCCGTAATGGCCAACGATTCTTTTGGCGAAATTTCAAACGACAC
>JABIFK010000060.1 GCA_018650745.1 Candidatus Latescibacterota bacterium
AGACAGCAGCATTCTATCGGTCAACAACACTTTGCAAGCTCTCAACAAACCCGAGCGATTTGATCACTTATTTGGTCAATGGGCTGCAGCTGTCTACCGCGATGATTACACCGCCATTGATTTAGGCACCGTAAAAAGCAATCCGCTCATAGTGCCCACCGATCCAGTGACACGCCAGGCAACCCTATGGGGCGTAGACTATCTCACCCTCGGCGACACATCAAACCTCGCACTCACCATTGGGCCAAGTGATAACAATGACCTGCTGCTCACCCTGATCCACACCGATTCAACACGCCCACTCTCTGCCCCACTCACAATTCCCTCGGGTCAAACACGACGCATTCATACCTATGGATCGGCCAATCGTGTACTTGCAATCACAACCACATCTGGTACCGGTGCCGAAAGCGGTTACACACTCTCAATTGATGCACTCACAGACGGTCACACACCTCAAGCCTCAGATTTTGATGCCAATGGTGAAGTCGGCTTCTCTGACTTCTTGGCCTTTGCAAGTGGCTTTGGAAAAAATGAAGGCGATGTTGATTTTGATCCGACCTTTGACCTCAACAATGATCTAAAAGTAGCTTTTGCCGACTTTCTCATCTTTGTGCACAACTTTGGACAGAAACTGTGACCCCTCGGTCCCCTAATGGGGATGAAAAGCAGAAACCGTCGAATAATTGTCTAAATTACTGACAAAACTTAGCTTGTATAAGTTTCCGAATCCAGACAAAATAAACCGATGATACAGGTATGTATCATCGGTTTATTCAAAAAAAGGGTAACGCATTTCGAATGGTTTTACGCTCGCTACTACGCATTCAGTACCGTCCTACACATTAGGTTCATCTCTAACAACTTCCCCATCCAACAAATGGACCACACGCTTGCTATAACTGGCACATTGTTCGGAGTGTGTCACCTGCACAATTGTTGTACCGCCTGCGTGCAACTGCGTAAACAAGTTCATCACCTGTTCACCCTGTTTAGAATTAAGGTTACCCGTGGGTTCATCGGCCAATATCACACGCGGCTTGATAACCACGGCACGTGCCACACCCACCCGTTGTTGCTCACCACCAGATAATTGGTGGGGGAACAAATCTTTCTTTTCGGTCATACCAAATTCTTCCAACATTGCGTCCACCATCTCTTTGCGCTCACTGCCCTTCACCTTCTTGTACAACAAGGGCGTTTCAATATTTTCGAACACCGTTAGCTCATCTATCAAATGGTAACTTTGAAACACAAACCCAATATTGTTCTTATGAAACTCAGACCGTTTGTTCTCGCGCATTTTGTGAATGGTCTCGCCATCAAAAAGATATTCGCCCTTATTCGACGAATCCAACATGCCCATTATGTGCAGCAAAGTAGATTTGCCAGAACCCGAAGGGCCCATAATAGACACAAACTCACCCGATTCAATTTCCAGATTGAGTCCACGCAACACAAACGTCTTTACGAATGTTGAAGAATACCACTTCTGAATGCCTGTCATCTGAATCATCGTAATTCTCCTTTTATCAATAATGAGCATTTATCGCCTCTTTCAAATCAATCAACAGAACAAGTTCACGGCAAGATAATCGCAACAAATATGCCAAACAAGTATTTCCATATTTTACAATGTATTACGTGTTTCCTGAAGATCAATCACTTTCTCAAAGTGTCCGATAATGATACAGCAGTGTCCGATAATGAACACTTTTAGATTTGATTTTAATAAAATGTTTTCATGAACACTGTTTTATCAAAAAGAATAATGAAAAATGCTCACATTACATAACAGGCACCTTCACACGCAAAGATTTTGGAACCACCTCAAGAACCGCAGGTGTTTGACACACCGGTTCACCATCAGCAAAAATCCAAAGCGGTTCATTTGATACAATAGAAAGCGTTCGTGTTTTTTCTACGCGCACCAAATCCGATTCAACGTGTCGGCCAGAAAATGCTTTGGCGAACAACCCCAAAACAGTCCACTTAGATGTCTCTGAAACCAAACATAGTTCAAGATATCCACTGTCTGCTACTGCGCTGGGCACCACTTGAATGCCGCTGCCATAAAATGCCGTGTTACCTGTTGCTGCCACAAAAATGCGGCCCTCAAATGTGCCAAAGTCCCCCTTCAGCGTCACGCTCGGACACTGAAACGGTCCCAAACATTTCAACACGGCCAAGGTATAAGCCAATTGTCCAGTAAATGGCACCCGGTTTTCATATACCGTCTTAGCCACCACCGTATCCAACCCCAAACTGGCCACCGTGCAAAAATACTGCTCACCAATTCGGCCCAAGTCAATCAGTCGCTCAGCCCCATTCACCAACGTTTCGACAATCCCATTGACATCATTCGGCACGCCAAGTGCACGCGCCAAATCATTTCCACGCCCACACGGCACAAGCCCCACAACCGCCTCAGCGCCAACCAATGCATTGACCACTTCGTGGATCGTACCGTCTCCACCACAAATCGCAATTTGTTTTGCGCCTTGGTCCAATGCGGTACGTGCCAACCGCGCTCCGTCGCCGCGGGCTTGGGTCAACAATATATCAACAGCTTCACCTTGTGCACGTAATCGATCTACAACACGCACACTCATACGCTTGGCACGACCTCCGCCCGAGGCGGGGTTCACAATTACACACCAATGACTGGACATGCTCACACCCTACAAAAAAACGGCAGGATAAACCCTGCCGCTAGAAAAATCACATTACGATCGATACATCAAAGATAAAACTTATTTATCTTGCTCAGTCACTTTCCCTTTTACAAGCCACGCAACAATTTTGGGATTCAGCAAATTGAGCCAGGGCAACACTCTGAGTTTCCACGGAATCACCAGTTCGCGTTTGCGCTTTTTCATGGCTTTCAAAATAGCCACACTACAATCTTCTAACGTAATCGACTCTTTGCTGTGTTTGCGTGACGATTCCCCTAAGGTGCCGCCATCTTTACCCAAAGCACTTTGTCGCAAATCCGTACCGCGCAACCAATGCGGCAGCACCGTTAAAATATCAACGCCCGAACCGTCCAATTCCATTCGCAACGCTTCAAAAAATCCCAGCACTGCGTGTTTAGATGCCACGTAACCCGTGTGCAGAGGCACGCCAATTTTACCTTGGATCGACGAAATCGCCACAATCATACCCCGTGTCTTTTTTAACTCGGGCAACACGGCGTGCACGCCATTCACCACACCCAAATAATTCGTCTCCATCAATTTGCCAAACACGGCCACATCTTCAATCTCTTCAAACCGCGCCCACATACTGATGCCTGCATTGGCCATCAAATAATCCACCTGCCCAAATTCGGCCACCGCCTCAGCTACCAAGTGCTTACAATCTTCCACCTCTGTCACATCACCCACCACCGTCACCACACGTGCACCCAACGCGCGACATCGTTCGGCAACCTCAGCCAACTTCCCTTCTCGCCGAGCAAACAGTGCCAAATGTGCACCCGCTTTGGCCAGCTCTTCGGCCAACACCGAGCCTAAACCCGACGATGCGCCCGTTACAATTGCCACTTTATTTTTTAACATCGCTCAATTCAAAATTAAAAATTAAAAATTGTAAAAAGAGAAACTCGTCATGCTTCCCTTTTTAATTTTTCATTTTGCACTTTTAATTTCCACATTGCCCGTTACCAACGGCAAAAATATTATTCGGGTCCATTGTCAACTTCACCTTGCGCATCACGTCAATGCTGCTCTCAGTTTGGATCTGGGGCAAAAAACTCTGCCGCATTTTACCAATACCGTGATGATGCGACAAGGACCCACCATTGTCCAAAATCGTTTGGCGAAGCTTGTGTTCCACTTTGTGATAAATCTCGTCGGCCTTGTCCAAACCTTGCCCACTAAAACCCATTGTAAAATAAATGCAAACACCCGTATGATAGGTCTGTGTCACACGATAAGCCAAGTAAGGTTTGCCCGGCACACCGTGTTTTTCGCATTCTTCAAAGAGAGTCTTTTGAACCGCGCCAGTCACATCCATAATTTTCGTCCAAGGTACCGATGTTTCAAACGTTTCACCCAAAATATGAAACTGATTGAAAAAATCACGGATATAGGCAATACCAAATGTGAGCATATATCCCCGCTGGCCACTGCTGGCCCCCCCAGACAGTCCGCCAAATTTTTTTGCCAAAGAGAAAATGGTCTTATTTTGTTGTGCCACTTCTTGAGGCGTACCTTCCATCACAATTGTACAACCAACCATTTTCTTGAGATCAAATCCCTTCAAAGAAAACAACACAAAGCGTTGGATTTTCTGCTCCAGCTTTCCCAAACCCGTCGGGGCAGGCTTTAACGCCTGCCCAAACCGAAACTCATTGTTGTTTACCAATCGAATACTTGCAGGAATCTGTCCCGTTTGCCGCAACGCTTTGAGAAATTTTACGCCATTTTCGAATTGCGGAAACGCCAATGATCCAAATTTGCGCACTTGAGGCTGTTTATAAATTTTCATCACAGCCTTGGTAATAATCCCAAAATTTCCCTCACTGCCAAACAACAATGTTCTGGGCGGCACACCCGTCGCATTACGCGGCGTGGCCTGTTTGGTTTCCACTTCACCTACGGGTGTAATTAAAGTCGCTTCCAAAACAATGTCTTCGATATTGCCGTACCGGTTCTTTTTCATCCCGCTGGCATTCGTTGCAATCCACCCGCCCAAAGTCGAAAACTCCAAACTGTCCGGGTCGTGCCCCGACGTATATCCCTTGGCATTTAAAACATTCTCCAACTGCTTGCCCGAAATACCAGCCTCCACACACGCCTGAAAATTCTCCTCGTCCAACCACACAATGGCCTTCATCCGTCGCATATCCACAGAGGCAACCATTCGCATTTCAGAAGTCGGAATTGCCAATGCGCCACTCACATTTGTACCGCCACCATAAGGCACCAAAACCACATCGTGTTCATTGGCCAACTGAATCACTTTTTGAACGTCTGCGTCGCTTTCAGGATACAACACCACATCGACCAAACGCTCTGGCGGACAATCGTACAAAATCCTATAGATCTCATCCACACTCAACTGACCGTGACTGTGCACCAAACGATCGTGATCGACTTGTGAAACCTGGTCGTCCTTTAAAGCATTCTTTACAGCCGCCAAAAACGCATCATTTTGTAACGGTACAGATAGATTCTCGTGCGCCACCACTTCGCCCATATCTTCAGCCCGAATAGGTATTTGTAAGATCTCTTCGACAAACGGAATAAAATAAGGCATATCAAATCCACAAATTGGATACCGATTGCCCGTCACACGCACCGTTCGATCATCTACAAATTCAAACCGTGTATCGGTATACCCCCATTTATGTGCAAACTGCTCTCCTTCAGATCGGTCAAAAAATTCAACATCTTCGGCACGCGCACGTTTGACAAAAGCCAATACTACAAATGTGCTTACCAGCAAGACCCATAACATCATAACTCACCCCTAAGGTATATCCGATAAATTAAGTTTCTGAGTGCTCAGGATTCAACAAAGACGTAATATGCATGGCCTGAAACAGCGCCGCCGCCTCGGCCTGAATGCGCAAGGATCCACGCTTAGGCATCAGTGTGGTCTCTCCCAACATAGGCGGACAAATCACTGCCTCAACAGTACCAGGATTGATATCGATATTGCCTTTCGGGCAGCGCCGCCACAAACTGTGCGTCCCACGAAAAGCCACCGGCACGATAACCACGTCTTGAGGCAACTTGGCAAACAGGGCGTATTGCAATGGAAACAACTGAATATCAAAAGACGCCGTCGTGCCCATTGGATAAATCAATCCGGGCCGTTCAAACATCGCCTCCAACATGCGTGGCGTGGAATGCCCTGCACCATCTAAACTCTCGCGTGTTACATTGCCGTCCCACTCTTCAAACATCCGATCATATTCTTCGGGCGACATTCCAAACACAGTCGTCTCACGCGAGCCAATCTTAAAACTTGTGGCCTTAGACAATCCTCTACGTGCCAAAATCACAAACGGCACCGGCTTTTCCCAACCAACCGCTTCTAACAATTGCGGCGACTGCCAAACGGGGAATGAAATCAGATGCTCCACCAAACTTTGGTGCGTAGGCAAAAACAAAATCTTGTGATTACCATTGCCCAAATCCAAAGCCTTTGCAATCGGCGCAAACATCGGGTCAATGGTCACCTTCACATCAATATCCAAACACGCTTTGGTCGCCTCAGACCATTCGCCCCAAAGCGCCCACGCTTTTTCATATCGCTCTGGCACGGGCACATTTGCCTTATCCAATATTGTGCGTTTGCGCCCCAACTGCCAACACAGTCGCGCCCACTTTAGTAATCGCCATTTTCGATTCAACGATGGCAAATCGGCCTTTTTACCCACAGACGGATAATCGACAAAACGTCCCGTAGCATGCCCCGTCAACAAAGGCGGTAAAGTCATCGGCACAGAAGATATCCTGTTGACTCGGTCAACAATACGCGTGGCCACATCAATCATATCGCGTGTCAAATAACTATAAGGTTGACCATACCAATATAACTTGGGGCGCAGCTTCGTAGGGTCTTCTTGATGGGCTTGCAAAAATTCAACCAACATCGCCCGCAAGCGATGTAAATCTTCCGATGTCTCCTCTTGCCCCACACCCAGTGCCGCCACCGCCACATCCCCATCAACAATCACCTTCCAAATCGACACACCAAACCAACCAAAATTGGTCAAATAATTATAACGTGTAGACAACAACCCACCCGCAGCAATCAAGTCCAAAGTACGCTGGGCCACATCTTGCAACAACTCACGCAGTGAGCCTTCAACCGTATCGTCTTCCAAAGTATAAACATACAACTCATCCCAGCGAGGGTCGGCTTCTATCTCCACCTTCGCCAATGCTTCCGCCACAGTTTGCGCGTGCGACATTGGCACCTGCGTAATATTAACCGCCGCCAAAGCCTCTTCCACCGCTTCTGGTGCGTGCAAATCCCCCGTGGACAAAGCCTCAAGATAAAACGACTGATACAACTTTAAAAAGTCTTGCGCATCCCCCACACCGCGTTCAACAAACTGTTTTTTGAGCTGCAAATAAATTTGATTGCCCACGTGGTACCGTGGCAACAAATCGGCAAAAGGCGCATATGCCTCGGCCAACCGTGCATCTCGAATAGGTGGCAAACCTTCATAAACAGCCCCAACCAACTGAACTCTAAATTGCAAGGCCTCCAAACCAACAGACCCCGACACAACTTGGCTTTTGGGCCAAATTAGCGCATCGGGGTCAATATCATCAAAATAACCATCGTGGCGTATTGCTTCTAATAAATGTTGTACAGATGCATCATACAATGTGAGCATCTGATCAACATCATCAAGCAAAGCATCGTGCAACGGGCGGTCTTCTGACGCTTGTTTTGCCATAAAAGCACCTACATTTCGTGGGCTGTTTCAACACACAACGAACGCCTAAAAGTCATCTGCAAAAAACGATACTCATTTTTCAAGCACACAGATCTATGTTCTTTAAATCTTTCTTCTACTCATCAAGTTTCAGTACGTGCCGTTTAAGGCCAGGAATGTGAATATCTTGGATATATGTTGGCCAATCTATTCGCGACACATCACAATTAAAAATCTCGCGATCTTCAGCATCCATACCGGCATAAAGCGCTTGCATATGCCCCGTTTGAAATTCACAAGAGATTTGTACGTAGGTGCTATAAATTTCACTCAAAGCACGCGCATTGTCCAATGTCGCATCCAATAACGATAACTGTCGCCTCAGCTTGTTATACCGGCTCAAAAAACGCAGAGAAAACACCCACTTCAATATTTTAACGGGCAATTGATATCGATATTTGAGCTGCCGATGAAATGCCTGTAAGGTCGGATATTTCCACTTCTTCACCAGAACAGGCCTTCCCTTGCGATCAGACATCGGGTTCTTAAGGAAATATTCATAAACCAAATGCACCAAATCGCCTAGTTTCATGGGGTTTTGATCACCCGTGCAAACATGATACACCTTAACATCCGTCTCAGATTTCACCGTAGGCAAAACACCAATGATCACATTCACAATCATATCAACAGGAATCACATCAAAAGTCACTTCCGGGCGAGCAGGAAAATCAACCAATCGACCTTTGCCATAATGAGCAATCAACGGATCAGCAACTTTTAAACCATCCAACCACCCGGGCTCAGGATCAGCCAAACTGCTCTCAATAACCGACGGGCGCACAATCACCACGGGCAAGTCCCCCCGTGTTTTCACAATCATCTGCTCACCCATTGCCTTTGTCATCGTATAACTGTCATGCCACCCCAATTCACGACCACGCTCAAGACCGCGCGCAACCAACTGCTCGCGCTTCCACCGTTGGCGTAGAGCCTCAACCTGATGAGATCTGCGATGATCTGTCACACGTTTGCCTCGGTCTTGTTTATCGAGAAACCGGTGAAACCCTGTAATGCGATCCGATGCCAAAGACCTTGTTTCGACTTCCTCGCAATAAGCCCGAATGGTTTCTATTTCTTTGTCCAAATCAAATTCAACGCTTTCCTGGCCAAGCGCCTGCGCCACTGTGCGATTGACAACGGGCGTCTCTTCATCAATTTTTCCAGTACGTTGCCCACTCACATAAGCCGTAGAGGTATGTACCAATATGGCATTCTGGCAAGCCTTTGCAAATTCAACCACACGCATTGGCCCCAAGGTATTTTGTGCCAATGCCATATCCAATGGTTCGTCAAACACCACTGTTGCGGCACAATTGATCACAATATCCACATCGCGCGTTAATTGGGCATACATCTCATCTTCTATTCCCAAACGCTCTTTTGTCAAATCACTGGGCACAGCCACAAGTTTGTCACGCATCAAAGCTTCAAATTGATCGTCTCCCATTTTTTTGCGCAAAGCCCCAAATGCGTTGGCCTGAATGATTTCACTCACCAACCGCTCTTCGGGCGTTATCACTTTACCAGAGGTACGTGACCGGGGTCGAATCATGAGGTAAATACGCTCAATATCTGGCGCATGAGACAGCAGTTTTGCAACCACGCCTTTGGCCAAAAAACCCGTAGCACCTGTGATATAAAAAACTTTGCGATTTAGAAAAGGAACAATCCGGCTCATAGTAATGTGACAATCCATAAAAAGATTAAAATCAAGGGATATCAAAGTCGTGTAATTAAACGTCCCAATCGAAATTCTGTCAACCCATTTCTATACCAGAACACCTCGTGTAAGTCTATTTAAAGAATGGGGTTGACAAAAAATACACGAACGCCTATCTTCTTCATCTTCAGCCTGATACAGCAATCTACGGCTTTCTTTTTACCAACAAAAATGTGTTATAGAAATGGAAGTGACCATGGCTCGCACTTTATTGATTATCAAACCCGACGCCGTTGCCAAAAACGTCATTGGCGCAATTATCCAACGTTTAGAAGAAAAAGGCTTTGGCATCATCGAATTGCAAAAGATGCATCTTACCCGTGCACAAGCTGCCGAATTTTATGCCGTGCACAACGAACGCCCATTTTATCACGAACTTGTTGATTTTATGACATCTGGCCCGTGTGTCCCTATGGTGCTCGAAAAAGATGATGCCGTTCCTTTCTTACGTGAAACCATTGGTAGCACCAACCCAGAAGAAGCCGCAGAAGGCACCATTCGCAAAGATTTTGCGACCAATATCCAAAACAATGCTGTTCACGCCTCCGACTCTCCCGAAAATGCAGCCCAGGAAATTGCCTTCTTTTTTGGCGAGAGCGCAGCCGGTTAAATAACAAAACTATCCGCTCATAAAAAGCAGTAAAAATAATACCTTGAGCCGATAGCAGGAAATTGCCTTATGAAAATCGACTTTAGAGAGTTACTAGATGGCGAGAATCTCTTCGAGTTTGACGAAACACCTGAAGAGCTTCACCTTCAAACCGACCAAGTGGCCATTGAAGGCAAAATTCAATCCCATCTCTCTATCTACAAAATAGGCGAATCCATCACCGCCAAAGGCGAAACCACCTGTTTGCTTAAACCTGAATGTGCACGTTGTTTGGAGACCATCGCACTTCCCCTTCAAGTTTCATATACATTTGTGTTTCAAAAGGGCCGGGCCGAATACCAATCCCAAGAAGACGATGAAACACTTATTTATATAAACGAAGAACCCGACGAAATTGATTTGGGCAATGAAATAAAAGATTACATTCTCTTGGAATTGCCCATGATTCCAACGTGTGCGGCATTACCAGATGGACCTTGCGAAAAATATGATCAAGACCCCAGCGAAATATTAGAAGTAGAAAAAGTGGAACGTCTTGACCCGCGCTGGGATGCTCTACGAGCACTTAAAGATCAAGAAGAAACATAGAACTAAAGCTTTTAAAACAAAAACACAGCACTCAAACGTTATACTATTCATGTAAGGAGATTCCCCCATGGCACATCCAAAACGACGCAGTTCCAATTCTCGCACAGGCAAGCGCCGTACCCATTGGAACTTGAAGCCCCCAACATCCAACGGATGCTCCAACTGTGGACAACAAAAATTGTCGCACCGTGTCTGTGGTAATTGTGGTTATTACAATGGCCGAGCAGTTGTGGAAGAAACCAACGAAATTTAAAGCAGATAGACGAACCGCGCTCTTATCCAAAACCGCGACAACGTTGATTCACTGATTTGCAGTTTCGCTCATCCGTTGATTCACTAATGATCACGACGCGCGTTGTAGGCTTCGCCTGTTGCGTAGTTTCGATGGTTCGCTGATTCTTAACGCCTATGCAAAAACCTTTCCAAGCAGCCATTACCGGTATCGCACACTATGTGCCCGAGCGCCGTTTGACCAATGCCGACCTCGAAAAAATGGTCGACACAACAGACGAGTGGATTCTTTCGCGTACAGGCATAAAAGAACGTCGTATTCTCGATGATGGCCTTGGTACCTCTTATATGGGCACCCAAGCCCTAAAAACCATTCTAGA
>JABIFK010000059.1 GCA_018650745.1 Candidatus Latescibacterota bacterium
AATTCGGGGTAACGTTCCATCGGGCTGATGAAACCCTCGGTGGGTTGTTTGGGGACGCGGGGTTCGGTGGTTTGGTTGGGTGAGAGGTCAACAACTGCGGCGTGGATGGTTTTTATGTTCATGGGAGATCCTTCTCTTTGGTTTTTTGAGAAGTTAAAGGCTGTATTTATTTATTTTAGTTGCCTTCGGCGACCCACTTTTTAAACGACTAAAGAGTAGGCAAAAAGTCGCCCCTCAAGTGCCGGGGAGGCTGATTTTTCGCAAATACCCTTAGTGGATGCATGGAGGAAGGTGGCCTGCAAGCAGAGGTGGTATAGATATAAGTAAAAAGCTGGACGGAACGAGTGCGGAAAATCGCGGGTTCCGTCCAGCTTGGGAGGGGGTTAGTATTCTATTTTGACTTCGCCGCCGGCTGCTTGGCTTCTGTAGATGCCGTCTAAGATGGCCATGACTTGCATGGATTGTTCGGCTTGAACAGGTGAAGGGTTGCCTTCGGCGATGGCTTGGGCAAATTCGACGCACTCTTGAGCGTGGGCTTCGAGTTGGTCTTTTGTGTTTTGTAGGGTGGTGTTGTAGTGTTGTTTGGTGGTGTTGTCGGTTTGGTAGAGTTCGCATTTGGGCCAGTGGCTGCCGCCTTTGGTGCCGTAGAGCCACATTTGCATGTCTTCGCCTTGGGTGTCGTGGTGGAGCAACCAACTGACTTCGAGGACGAGGGTGGCGCCGTTTTCGAAGCGGACGAAGGCGGCGGCGAAGTCTTCGACGTCAAATTCTTTGGGGATGTCGCCGCCCCAGTTGCTAAATGCACCTTCTTGGTGTGCAAGTTCGGCTCGTGCAACGCCAGTGACGGAGACGGGTTTGGGGTTGTCCATGAACCAGAGGGTGAGGTCGAGGATGTGGACACCAATATCGATGCAGGGGCCGCCGCTGCTGTGTTCTTTCATGATGAAACCTGGGCGTGTTGGGGCAGCGGAACGGCGTAGCATGAGGGAGCGGGCGTGATAGATGTCGCCTAAGACGCCTTTGTCGATTTCGGCTTTCATGGCTTTGGATTTGCCAGAGAAGCGGAAGTGTTGGGCAGTCATGAGGAGTTTGCCCGATTTGTCGCGTGCGTCGATCATGTCTTTGATGAGGGCGGGATTGGGCGCGAGGGGTTTTTCGCAGATGACATGTTTGCCTGCGTTGAGGGCGGCAATAGAGAGGGGAGCATGATAGTTGTTGGGGGTGCAGACGTCGATGATGTCGATGTCGGGGTCATTGATGAGATCGTTGGCATCGGTGACGAGTTTGGTGATACCTTGTTTTTCGCCCCAGCTTTTGAGTACGTCGGGGTTGACGTCGCTGCCTGCGACGAGTTCGGCATGTTCTGATGCGGCCCAACCCGGTAAGTGACTGCCCGCAATTCCGCCCACACCAATGATGCCTACTTTGAGTTTTGACATTGTTTTTCTCCAGAAAGAATGTTGTGTGTTTTTTAGATGCGTCGAAGATAATACAGGTGGGGGGAGATTGCAAATTGGAAAAGGGAGGAGATAGGAGACGAGAGTGAATCAACGCCGATGGAAGCATTGCGATATGAATATTCAAGATAAAGCAAGTCTTTCTGTTTTGCGCTCAGAGCAAGCCGATGTGCTGGTATTTACTACAAGACAGCCTTGTGGACGTTAGATAAAGACTATGGACCGTTGAATCAAGCCTTTCTTTTTGGTGAAACATGGGTTATTTTTTTATGGGTTGAGGATCTATGCGATAATTTCCACATTTGGAAAAGGAATAGTAAAATGGCGTCCAAACTGATCCATGCACAAACTGATGAACAGGGCATTTTGAATTTGACTGTGAAAGGGTTACCGCCTGGTGAGGTTGATGTGATTCTATTGACTTCCGAAAACAAGACAACCTCCAAGCAAAATGCTCAAACATTGCCCCTTGGGGGGCATAAAGCTGGCTGGCTGGCACCAGAGCAACTTCGTAGGGAATCTATGTATGAGGACGAAGTGTGACTTTGCGTTTATTTGTAGATACCAACGTATTGATCTACTCTCGCGATGAAGCCTCAGTCTTTCATGAGATAGTCAGCGAGGCTTTGCATGGACTCGTCAATGGTGGCGTTGAGTTGTGTATTCATAATCAAGTTCTACGAGAATATGTAGCTGTCGCAACTCGGCCTCGCCCCCGTGGATTGGGTGCTGGATTAGAGCAAGTTTTGAATGAACTCAAAGAGTTTGAAGGATTTTATAAGGTTTTGCCAGATCCCGGTGGTGTTTGGGAACTTTGGAAGCAAAACATTAAAGACTCCGGAATTACCGGTCTACAGGTTCACGATGCTTTTCTGGCGGCTGTTATGAAGGGACACAAAGTCGATACAATTTTAACTTTGAACGTCAAGGATTTTGAGTCGATTGACGGCATTGAAGTGGTTCTGCCCCAAGAGTGGCGAAGTCTGATGCCTGACGATAATGAATCAGAATAACTTAATTTCCTCTGCTGTCTAAATCTTTAAGAAGCTTGTGTCCCTTTTGGCACAAGCTTTTTTGCTGTTGGATAGGACTCTTAGGTGTTCATTATCGGACACCAGTGTATCATTACCGGACACTTTGAGATGGTGGGAAAAAGGGTGAAAAACCTTAACTATATATAAAACAGTTGTATATGAGTTTGGCATATTCGTTGCTTAAGTTATGTGTGGAATTAGAAAGGTTCATCGGTTTGAGGTTTGGTTTTTTGACAAAGGAGAGGCTGTGTTTAAAAACTATCTCATTGTTGCCATTCGCACACTTGCGCGGCACAAGGCATATACGTTTATCAATGTGATTGGTTTGGCTATTGGGCTGACGTGTAGCACGCTGATCATGCTGTATCTTCAGTATGAGTTCAGCTATGACAGGCATCACAGCAAGGCGGATCGGATTCATCGTGTGATTGCAGAACGACGTTTGTCCAATGGCAATTTGTCATATCCATTTGGCGTACAAGGCCCCATTGCATCTGCATTGGCAGGAGATTTCCCAGAAATTGAACGCACAACACGGTTTTATCGTCGGCCTGTTGATATTCGCATTGACGGCAAAGATCTTTTGAAGGCTCAGGTGGGAGTTGTGGATGCAGAATTCTTTAATATTTTCGACTACCCACTTGTCAAAGGCAATGTGCAAACAGGGTTGCAAACTCCTTTTTCTGCTTTTATCACACAAACCTTAGCATACAAACTGTTTGGCAATGAAGACCCCATAGGTCAAGAGATTTTGATACAAAGCAAATTGTTTGACCACATCTATACCATTACGGGCATTCTCAAAGACATGCCCAAAACAACAACCGATGAACTTGCACCCGAGCTGATCACTGCAACATTTTCGCCTCAGGAAAGTACACCATATCCTCAATTTGTTGAAGACATTCAAAACGATTGGAACGTGTATTATGCATTCACTTACATTTTACTTAAACCAACGGCATCTGTTGCGACCCTAAAAGAAAAAATGCCCGATTTTGAAAAAAGATATTTGGGCGACGAAACCGCTCAAAAAGTTCAATACAAAATGATGCCTCTCACACAACTGCATCTGCATGGACGCGATTATGGGGTTTGGAGAGTTACTGGCGATATCCAAGTTTGTTATGCATTTGGTCTGATCGGCATTCTTATCGTCTTTGTTGCGTGTATCAACTTTATGAACCTATCCACAGCCCGTTCTGCCAGAAGAATGCGCGAAGTGGGGATGCGCAAAGCGGTGGGTGCCAAACGTATACAACTCATTTATCAGTTCTTAGGCGAATCTATTTTGCTTTCTGCTCTTGCTCTGATTCTGGCTCTGGGGCTTACTGAACTCACACTGCCTCTGCTCAATGGGTTTATGGACATACAGTTGTCACTCCGTGCAGATCTTTTGCCCGTGTTGTTGGTTCTTGCTATTGGCGTTGGTTTGTTGGCCGGTAGTTACCCCGCGTTATTTCTCTCCTCTTTCAAACCAACAGCAGCACTCAAAAGCGCGCCCAATACCAAAGGTGGTCATGTGTTTGTTCGCAAAGGTTTGGTGGTCATCCAATTTGCCATTTCAATGGTTTTGATCGCAGCGACCATCATCGTCTTTCGGCAAACCGAATATATGCGTACTGCAAACCTGGGTTTTAAGTCGGATGCGCTTGTTGAGATGAGAGGCTTATGGGGTGTGAAAACACAGGCCGAGGCCATGAAATTACAATTTCTGCAACATGCTGGTGTGCAAAATGTCACAAGCATGTCCCGACTTGTAGGGCGTGAAAGCAATGTTGATAGGCAGTTTGTTTCTGTAGATGGATTGGAGAATCCTATTGGGGTGCATTATTCACTGACCGATCACGACTTTCTCAGTACATATCAGGTACCCCTGTTATTGGGG
>JABIFK010000058.1 GCA_018650745.1 Candidatus Latescibacterota bacterium
ACAATCATATCAGTCACCCTTTGATGTTTCTGCCCAAGAAATTTATCGGGCGCGGGTCGATTTGCATTCTCGTTTGTCGCGCAAAGTGACGTTGCGCAATAAGCTGTATTATACCGACTTTTCTTGGGCATCACAGGGTACGTTGTTTAATGGCGTGTTTCCCAATGCCCAAGGTGGTTTGGATGTGAGTCGTTCGTTGGTGTTGTTAGATGATCGGCAGAAGGCTTTGGGCAATCAATTTGAGATGTTGTTTTCGTTCTCAACGGGCAGTATTAACCATACCCTTTTAACGGGGTTGGAGTTGGCGCAGTGGACAGATGTTTTTTCGTTGGATGCCGCGCTGTTGCCCAATGTTGATTTGTTTACGCCTGTAGAAACGGCTGCTTTGCCTCACTTTATTATCCCGGGGCAATCACAGGCTGCAGATTCAAAAAGTTTGGTGATCGCGCCTTATGTTGTGAGTCGAATGGCGTTTTCCGAATCTTTCCAAGCTTTCTTGGGAGGGCGATATGACCGCATTGATTATGATGATCCGTTGACATCAACAGATCGTAAGTATAATAAGTTGAGTCCGATGGTTGGATTGGTGCTTGCACCCACAGAAGAATTGTCATTTTATGCCAATGTGGGACAAGCGTTTGCACCGCCTTCAAGCCAAGTGGCAGGACCTCGTGAGGCTGAGGAAAGTCAGCAATTTGAAATTGGCACAAAGAAGTATTTGATGGACAATCGGTTACAGGCGTCTTTGGCATTGTATCATTTGCAAAAAGACAACATTGGCATTCCTGATGCAACAGGTGTGACCAAGCAGGATGGCGATCAAAAGTCGCGGGGGATTGAGCTTGAGTTGATGGTGCGCCCTCGTCCTGACTGGCATACATTTTTTTCGTATGCATTGTCAGATGCTGAGTTAACACGCTTTACCGAGTTTGTAGCAGTGCCCACGGCAACGGGTGTGAATTTTCTATTTTTGGATCGGTCGGGCAATACACCTGCCTTTTCGCCACGTCATATTTTGAATGTGTGGACGGCAAAAGGGTTTAGAAATGGCATTGAGTTGGGTGTGGGTGGGCGATATGTGAGTGAGCAGTTTATTGCAGAAGACAATCAGTTTCAAATGGATGGTGTGCTGACGTTTGATGCATCGGTGTCGTATACTTATAAGCAGTGGAAGTTTCGAATGAATGCCAAGAACTTGACCGATCGGAAATATGAAACGCGTGGTTTTGGTGCGACTTCGGTGATACCCGCTGAACCCTTTGGAATGTATTGTGCTTTTGAACTTAATCTTCAATAGAGGCAGAAAAAAGTAAGTAGATAGGCGAAGGAATAAATTCAGTGCCAGAGAGCTTGTTCTCTTTCGTTAGCCTACTGTTTTCTTGACTTAAAATATGAGTTCTGATATCGAGACACAAGATCGTAAGGCCCTTTTAGAATTGCAATTGAAGCGTTTGCAAAGCATGTTGGGGCCCATTTTACAAAACAATGCTTTTTATAAACAAAAATTGAACGATGCAGGTATCACGCGACCTGAAGATATTCGGACGGTGGCAGATTACCAGCGATTGCCCTTTACGAGCAAGACAGAGTTGTCTACCGATCAAATCGCGCATCCACCTTATGGCACAAATTTAACGGGATCACAAGATCAATTTGTGCGTGTGCACCAAACGTCAGGGACGACAGGGCAGCCTTTGCGTTGTATGGATACGGATGAGAGTTGGACGTGGTTTGCACAGTGTTGGAAGCGAGTGTATCAGGGTGCTGGTGTGATTGCTGCTGATCGTATCTTTTTTGCATTCTCTTTTGGCCCGTTCATTGGGTTTTGGACCGCACTCGAAGGTGCGCGGTTGTTGGGGGCATTGTCGCTTTCGGGTGGCTCAATGACATCGATCCAACGGCTCCAGGCAATTGTAGATCACCAAGCAACGGTTTTGGTTTGCACGCCGACATATGCATTGTATTTGGCCGAGATAGCAGAGGCAGAAGGCATTGATCTTGTCAATGGCAGTATTCAAACGACGATTCATGCAGGAGAGCCGGGTGCGGGATTGCCTGCAACACGGCAGCGTATTGAGCAGGCTTGGGGGGCTAAGTGTTATGACCATGCAGGTGCGTCAGAAGTAGGGGCTTGGGGGTTTGAGTGCCTAGAACGCAATGGCATGCATGTGAATGAGAGTGAGTTTATTGCCGAGGTGATTGATCCTGAAACAGGTGGACTTGCTGAAGAAGGGGAATTGGTGGTGACCAATTTGGGGCGCGTGGGCATGCCTGTGATTCGGTATCGTACGGGGGATCGGGTAAGGTTGAATAAAGAAGCGTGCGCCTGTGGTTCGTGTTATTTGCGTTTGGATGGTGGTGTGGTTGGGCGCGTCGATGATGCGATTATCATTCGGGGTGTAAATGTGTATCCGAGCTCAATTGAAAATGTGGTGCGAGGATTTGCTGAGGTCACCGAATTTGCCGTGGATGTGTATCGCCGAAACGAAATGGCCGATATGGAAATTCGCTTGGAAATACAAGGTGATTCCCCAAATGTTGTTGCAGATGCTGTTGGGCAAAAAATCCGACATATGTTGGGTATTCGAGCGCGTGTACAAACGGTACCCAATGATACATTGCCAAGATTTGAGTTAAAGGCGAAGCGGTTTATAGATCATAGAAATACAGACAGTTGAAAATTGAAGATAGGGATAGGTCATGAATAAAAAAGATCATTATGACGTGATTGTCATTGGCGGTGGGCCGGCGGGCAGTACAACTGCGGCTTTGGTGGCAGAATATGGGCATCGCGTTTTGTTGTTAGAGCGCGATAAGTTTCCGCGCTTTCAAATTGGTGAGTCATTGATGCCGGGTACTTATTGGTCTTTTGAACGATTGGGTTTGTTGGATAAGTTGAAGAAGAGTTCATTTGTTCGGAAATACAGTGTGCAGTTTTTTAGTGGCTCGGGTAAGGGATCGGCACCCTTTTATTTTAATCAACACGATGATCATGAAAGTTCGGTGACATGGCAGGTCGTACGCAGTGAATTTGATAAAATGATGCTGGACAACGCTGAAGAAAAAGGTGCTGTTGTCAAGCAAGGCGCCAGTGTGCATCAGGTGCTCTTTGACGGTGAGCGTGCAACGGGTGTGCAAGTGAAGTATCGCAATGGCAGGGTGAAAGATTTATCGGCCAGTGTGATTGTAGATGCAACGGGACGCAGTGCACTTATTTCTCGTAAACTAAAAACAAAGACTGTGGAACCCACCTTAAAGAAGGCGTCTATCTTTACACACTTTAAGGGTGCACATCGGGATGAGGGCATTGATGAAGGGGCCACCATTATTCTAAATACCAAGGACAAAGACTCTTGGTTTTGGTCTATCCCTTTGCCCAATGATGTTGTGAGCGTGGGCGTGGTAGGGGATTTGGATTATTTGTTGCAAAGTCGGAAGAAATCTGCACAAGAAATTTTAGAAGAAGAATTGGATCTGTGTTTGCCGATGAAAGCGCGTTTGGAAGGTGCCGAACAAGTGTTTCCTGTGAAGGTGACGCAAGACTTCTCGTATCGATCGAGCGAGCTTTCTGGTGAGGGGTGGGTGCTTGTGGGCGATGCGTTTGGGTTTGTTGATCCGGTGTATTCTTCGGGCGTGTTCTTGGCGCTTAAGTCGGGTGAAATGGCCGCAGATGCCATTCATGAGGCGATTGAGAAAGAAGATTTTTCGGCTGAACAGTTGGGCAAATGGGGGCCTGAGTTTATGCCGGGTATGGAAGCCATTCGAAAATTGGTGTATGCGTTTTACAGCAAGGACTTCAGTTTTGCCAAGTTTTTGAAACAACACCCTGAGTGTATTGATGGTGTGGTAGATATTTTAAGTGGCAATGTGTATATCAATGATGTTACGCCTATTTTTGAACCGATGGGCAAAATGTGCTATTTGCCAAAGGACGTGTCCTCCTATTCGCAGAAGGCTTGATATGGAAAGTTGGAAATTGAATATGCGCATCTGGTTTGGTGGTTTGCTATTGTGCTGTGTGTTGTTGCATCCTGCATTTGCTCAAAACGATTGGACGCAATGGCGTGGGGCCAATCGGGATGGTGTGGCATCTGTGTCTGTGCCAGATGAATGGCCTGATGCGTTGACACAGGTTTGGAAGATGCCTGTTGGTGAGGGACATGCAGGCCCGCTTGTGGCAGATGGTAAGGTGTTTGTGTTTGCACGGCAGGGGGAGCAAGAGGTGGTTTCTTGTTTTGAGTTGCAAACAGGTAAGGGTATTTGGACGCAAAAATATGATGCGCCCTATGAAATAAATTCGGCGGCGAGCGGGCATGGGAAAGGGCCTAAATCGACGCCTGTTTTGTTTGCGGGTAAGGTATATACGTTGGGCATTGGCGGCATTTTGTCTTGTTTTGATACTCTGACTGGTAAGCAGGTTTGGCAGCATGCTTTTGCAGATCAGTTTGACGGTGCGTTACCGCTTTATGGCACGGCGATGTCGCCTTTGGTAGTCAATGGGATGTTGATTGCACATGTGGGTGGGGATGACAACGGTGCATTGATGGCTTTTGATGCTGAGACTGGAAAAATGAGATGGACATGGTCTGAGGATGGACCCGGGTATGCCTCGCCGATTTTGGCAACGTTGGACGGTGTGCCGCAGGTGGTGACGCAAACGCAAAATGCGTGTGTCAGCGTGGCATTGGATACGGGTGATTTGTTATGGAAGATTCCTTTTGCTACGGCGTGGTATCAAAATGCCATAACGCCTGTTGTGTTTCAAGAGCGGGTCATTTTTTCAGGACTTGAAAAAGGAACCGCGGCATATCGCCCCGTTCGAGATGGTGATCGGTGGACGGTAGACCCGATATGGGAAAATGATAATGTGTCGATGTATATGAGTTCGCCCGTGTTGCATGAGGGTGTTCTGTATGGATTGGCACATACACAAAAAGGCCACTTTTTTGCTTTGGATGCTAAAGATGGCACGCTCTTTTGGCAAAGCAAAGGTCGACAAAGCGATCAGGTGTTGATGGTGCGTGTTGGTGATATGTTGATGTGTCAAAAAGAGGATGGCACATTGTTGATGTTGCGGGCCAGTAAAGAAAAATTTGAACCCGTTGCTGAATACACTGTGGCCGATAGCCCCACTTGGGCACCGCCGGCCGTGATTGACAATCATGTGCTTGTAAAAGACAAAACGCATGTGACGCTGTGGCGCGTAAAAAAATAGAAGATAACAAAATTCACCCTTTGGTTCTGCGATGGGTATGACGTATCACATATTCTATTGTGTTGTTGCATCTGGTATGATGTTTTTGTTGGTAAAATATGCTTGGCCGCGTGGGTTAGGTGTGGAGGCCGAATGACGTTGTTTATCATTTGTGCCTATTTGGTTTTGGTGTTGCTTGTGTGGGCGTTGAGTCATCGTCTGTTTCGAGGCACCGGAGAAGATTATTTTGTGGCCAGCCGAACGATTGGCCCTTTTTTATTGCTGATGTCTTTGTTTGACGCCAACATCAGATAGGTAACACAGGTTATGCGCATTGCATATATTGCGGCTGGAGCTGCGGGGATGTATTGTGGCAGTTGCATACACGACAATACGTTGGCAACTGCACTCCAAAAAAAGGGTGTGGACATTGCGTTAATTCCAACGTATACGCCATTGCGAACCGATGAAAAGGATGCCAGCATTGATCGGGTATTTTATGGTGGGGTTAATGTGTATTTGCAACAAAAGGTGGGGCTGTTTCGGCACACACCTTGGTTTATTGACAAGTTGTTTAATGGCCGTACTCTGTTGAACAGTTTGGGGCGGTTTAGTGGTTCTACCAGTGCAGAAGATTTGGGTGGGCTTACGGTGTCGGTGTTGGAAGGGGAGCTGGGGCCACAAAAAAAAGAATTGAAGAAATTGATTCGTTGGTTGAAAGAAGATTATAAACCTGATTTGGTACAATTGACCAATTCAATGTTTTTGGGCATGGCCCGTGAAATCAAACGGGAATTGGATGTGCCGGTTTTGTGTGCCTTGCAAGGTGAAGATATTTTTTTAGAAGGCCTGATCGAGCCGTATCACTCTCACGCGTTGAAACTGTTGCAAGAACGCGCGCAAGATGTGGATGGGTTTGTTGCAACGTGTGATTATTACGCACAATTTATGGCGGACTATATGGCCGTGGATCAAGACCGTATTCATGTGGTGCGTTTGGGTATTCATTTAGATGGTCACGGGGTAATGGATCGAAGTTTGCCAGATTCACCTTTTACAATTGGTTATTTGGCGCGGATATGCCCAGAAAAGGGATTACATATTTTGGTGGATGCTGTACATCAGTTGTCTGAACAGGTGGGTAAAGCGCATTTGAAGTTGAAAGTGGCGGGTTATTTGGGTAAACGAGATGAAGCGTATTTTCAGGAAGTATGTGCGCAGATAGATAGATTGGGTCTGTCTGAGGTTTTTGACTATTGCGGAGAAGTAGACCGTGATGGAAAAATTGCATTTATGAACGCGGTGCATGTGTTATCGGTACCCACGCCATATAAAGATCCTAAGGGTTTATTTCTCTTAGAAGCTATGGCCAATGGCGTGCCCGTTGTGCAGCCGCGACACGGGGCATTTCCCGAGGTGATTGAAAAAACGGGTGGCGGTATTTTGGTGTCGCCTGATTCGTCGGAAGCATTGGCCGTGGGATTGATGCGTATGAAGAATGATGCGGCCTTTCGGGAGACGATGGGGCAAAAAGGGAAAGAAGCCGTGCATCGTGACTTTAATGATGATGTGATGGCTGAAGCGACGTTGGATGTTTATCGAAAGTATGTTGGAGGTTAACTTGTCAAAAGTCACAAGGTGTTGGTCGATAGGTGTTTTGGCTTTCGCCTCTTGACCTGAGAACTTGTGACCTGAGGCAGTTTTTTTTTGAGGGAGGGATTTGTTATGCCAGAGCAGGCTTCATCTTCGGGATTTACGTGGTTGTTTTTTGCCTTATTGACCGTGGGGTCTTGGGGGTTGTATGGGATTTTATTACATGCTGGCCAAATTGGCATGGGTGATCCTGTGAATGGGCGATATAAGGCTTTTTTGTTTGTGGGTATTGCTTATTTGTTGACGGCGGTGATTGGGTCTTTGATTGTGCTTGCTGTGAATGGGGCTGATTGGTCTTTTCCGTCTAAAGGAATGAATTTGTCTTTGTTGGCTGGCACTGTCGGCGCCATTGGTGCATTTGGCGTGTTGTTGGCGTTTGGTGCAAAGGGCACACCGGCTGTGGTGATGTCGATTGTATTTGCAGGGGCACCGATTGTGAACGCGGTGGTGTCGCTTATTTTGCATCCACCATCGGGTGGTTGGGGCAGTTTAAATTGGCAGTTTGTGTTGGGCATTGCTCTCGCCGCATTGGGTGGGTGTTTGGTGACATTTTTTAAACCGTCTGCTTAATATTAAAGAGACCTTTATTATGCTGTATGATTTTCATACCACACGTCGGATAGAGTTTCCCGATACAGACATGGCCGGGATTGTGCACTTTTCTCGGTTTTTTGTTTTTATGGAAGCTGCAGAGCACGAATTCCTACGGTCATTGGGCACGAGTGTGTCTACTGAGTTGGATGGCAATAAGATTGGTTGGCCTCGTGTGGGTGCGTCGTGTGATTATATGAGTCCGGCGCGTTTTGAAGATGTGTTGGATATTCATTTGAAAGTGATGCGTAAGGGTGAGAAGTCGATGACATATGGGTTTACATTTCACAACAATGGAACGCTTGTGGCGCGTGGACAATTGCGTTCGGTATGTTGTGTGTGTAACCCGGGTGAGAAAATTCGGTCGATTTCCATTCCCGATATCGTTGCCAATCAGATTGAAGAAGCGCCAACAGAGGAGGGTGATCATGGCGCTGAAAGTTGATGGGCTTGGAAAAAGTTTTGGAGATGTGAGTGTCCTTAATGACGT
>JABIFK010000817.1 GCA_018650745.1 Candidatus Latescibacterota bacterium
ATCTACAGACAGATCATCATCCCGCGTTATGCCGAACTGTGGAAACCCATTCACCAAGCAGGCAAAAAAGTGCTGTTCTGCTCCGACGGAGACTTCACATGCTTTGCTCAAGACTTGGCCGAAGCCGGTGCCGACGGTTTCATTTTTGAACCCTGTGTCAATTTTGGTCATATGGCAGAACAATTTGGCCAGAGCCATTGCCTCGTAGGCAGCTTTGTCGATTGCAGAGACCTTACATTTAGCCCGTGGAAAACCGTTCAAGAAGACATAGACCGAACATTTGAAGCTTTAGAAAGTTGCCGAGGCGCAATCCTAGCCGTGGGCAACCACCTCCCACCCAATATTCAAGAAGACATGCTGGACCGCTATTACGAATACTTGCTTCCAAAACTACAAAAATAGAAAATCATTTCTGCGACCCAGCCAAACGCTTAGGACGTTGATAATAATAATACACCAATGCACCGATCCAATTTCCCGCAAGGATAATGATAATCCACATCATTTTGTCTTCATCTGGTTCTTTTGTCGAACAATCTATCAACATATAGATCCAAAAAATTGTTCCAGCAGTACCCAGCACAATAAATATTGTTATAAAAATTTCCCACATAAACACCGCTCCATTAATCTATAGCACCATTAAAACCCACAACACACACAAAAGCGCCCACGTGTAACGTACAAGACGCATGCTTAAATCCATGCGCATTTAACAATTCCAAATGTCGCTTGGCAGTCATTCGCCCAGGTTTTTCTGGTGTGGCCAAATCTGCATTTAAAAACATCCCACCCTGTATCAATGCCTGCTTTGCCAAACCGTATACCCGGTTCACCGCCGCTTCATCTCCTACATCGTGTAACGATTGCATGGATACAATTGCGTGTACAGGTTCGGGTATGCAATCCAACCAATCATCATTTAAATCCACCGAATGCAAACCCACCACACGATCTCCAAACCCAGCCAATCGTTCCCCTGTAAAGTTGAGTAACGATTGTGATGCATCTAATCCCATATAACTCATATCTGAGGATTCTTGCAATAAAAACTCAGCCAACACACCTGCACCACAACACAACTCCACCACATTCAGTTCCGAAAAATAGAGGCGTTCTAATTGCACATGGATTTGCCGCATCATCTGACGCCGCTCAGGCCAGCGATCATCCAAGCTCTGTGACCAGGCAATCAATTCTTCTGTATCTGTAAATTCTCTAGCCATTACGCACCACCCCAACTCATGATTTGCCCAATCTTTTCTACAAATCGATCTGCCTGACGCTTGAACCCAAGATCCGTTGGATGCGATCCATCAACTGTATCATCTCCATCTGCGCCCAAAAGCGTCGCCCCATCAAGGCAGTGAATACCACGAACACCATCTGCGAGCAGCCCTGAATAGACATCTTGAAACGCTTGACGACTCGTTTCATTACGCACCCGCCGCGACACCACAAAATGCGCATCACCATAGGTCCGGTCCTCAACCAATAGAATAGGTGTATCTGCATGTTTTGCACGCAAGGTCTTCACCAAATGGGCCATGCGCTCAGTCACAAGTTCACCCACCATATTGGGCAAACAATCAACAACATAGATATCTGGATTGAGCTCGGCCAAATAATCAGCCACTTCCGGTTCCATCATTCCATTGCCAGCAAAACCCAAATTGATCGTCTCACAGTCAAGTGCACGCCCCACCCGAGCAACATGACACGTGCCTGTTCGAGACGCACTTGCACCATGTGTAATAGATGTGCCATAAAACACCACCGTCTTCCGACCAGAAGCTCTCTCGGTAGCTACAATAGATGCCCCTTCAGGAATACCGATCTCAACACTAGACACGCCATTATAAAGCGGCAAATACACCGAGCAAACCTTCTCTCCTTCTTCCATTCCCGAAATCAATGCCGCTTCTACATCTGGCAATGTTTCAGGGCGACCGCTCCCTGCCCATCGAGATCCATCAGGTGTATCGATATACAGATCGAGACCGCTGACACCTGTTGCTGGCATGTGTGACATGGCCAATCTGTCCAGCGTCAACGTCCATCGTGCATGAATCTCTTTTGCATCCGTCTTAAACTTCACACACAACCCAGCAGAATGCCGACTCAGATCCCAAACCACATCTCGAACAACACCCTCTGCCCGAGCGGGCAACCGATCAAACGGTGCCTTTGTATCTGTCCAGCCTTGGCCTTCGATCCGTAGATCTCGAATATCTGTCCAGATCATCCTCATCCTTTCATTCAAACTGTCTTGGTTACAACACATCACACAAAATGTGTTTATTATTTACCCTATTCTCCAACATCCAACAACCCATGCCCGCGCATCCAATCTTCGCACCGCACCGTCCAACTGCTTGCCGCACCTTTGGTCTTGGCCAAACCAAAACCATGTCCACCCTTTTCGTACAAATGAAGTTCCAAAGGTACATCATAAGACAACAATTTCTGATACAACGTAATAGCTTGTGCGGGTGGTGTTGTCTTATCATCACTCGCACCTGCAATAAAGGCAGGCACTGCATTTTCAGACGTCATCTTTTCCATATCCAGATTCTTCAAAGACACATATATCGGCACCAAAAAGTCGGGCCGGCTCGCGGAATTATTGTTTATCATTAAATTCACAACCAAATGCCCACCTGCCGAAAAACCCATCGCTCCTACCTGGTCAGAATTTAGACCCCATTCCTCGGCACGTTTGCGAATCAACTTCATTGCCTCTTGGGCATCTTGCAATGCCTCATCGCGATCCAATCGATACTTCAAGACATACGCTGCCACACCCAAAGTATTGAGCCACGCTGCAACCTGATGCCCTTCTTTTTGAATGGCCAAATGATGATACCCACCTCCCGGACAAACCAAAACAGCAGCCCCTGTCGCCAATTCTCTCGGCGGCAAATG
>JABIFK010000525.1 GCA_018650745.1 Candidatus Latescibacterota bacterium
ACATCGCCTGAGGTATTGCCCCATCGGCCTGTGAAATATTTTGACATTCGCGCAAAAGATCAACAGCCCCCTTGGTCCACACTGCCCAATGTCCCAAAAGCCCACCCACAATGCGTGCCGAAACGGGTTGCTCCTTGTACATAAACTGATGTGCCGTTAACAAATCCATCACAATATTGTCATCATTGCCCGTATACAACACAATGTCATCCACACGCCCAGCCTCAACCACACCCCGAATCACATCTAAGGTCTGATACCGATTAAACGGCGCCATCTTAATGGCCACAACATTGTCGATTTCGGCAAATCGTCGCCAAAAATCAAACGGCAAAACACGCCCACCAACCGCAGGCTGCAAATAAAAACCAATCACCGGAATCACATCTGCAACCGCTCGACAATGCGTAATCATATCATCAATCGAACCATCGGCAAATGCGCGCAAGCTCAACAACCCAGCGTGATACCCCAACGAAACGGCCAACTCAGCCTCAGCAACGGCTTGCTGCGTATTGCCAACCACACCCGCCACACGAATAAAATCGTCCGACGCACGCGCAGCCATTTCTTCGGCTGCCAATGCCAAAACAGGCTCGTAAAGATCCCACTCGGGGTCTCGAATTTCAAACTGCGTCGTATGTACACCTACAGCCAAGCCACCTGCACCAGAATCAATATAATATCGAGCCAATGCACGCTGCCGCCGCTCATCCAACTGTCTCTGGGCCGTCAAAGCCAACGGATGCGCAGGAATCACTTGCCCTTGTTTCAATGCTTTTTCAACACCACTTGATAACTGATTTGACATACAAAAACTCCAATCTATGCAAAACGACGAATCAACGTACAGGCGTAGCCTTAACGAGCAGAGCGAGTCATCAGCGAATTCCACCCGACCATCATTTATTCGTCTATTCGTCTATTCCTTTGCCGCTCCAACTCCAATCGATAATCTTCCGGCGTATCCAAATCCCTTAAGATACCCGCATCATCCACTTGCAGTTCCAATGTATCGTCTGTATAACCACGCATAACGGGCTTAAGACCTTCCTCGCCAGACAAAGATACGATCTTGTCCCGATATCGCCTCATATCAACCACCGCGGGGTGCCCACGCTTGCCATCCCAAATCGGAATTACAATGCCAGCAGGTCCATATTGATAAGCATCCATAACTGCGCGGCCAACCCGCGCATCAATATGGGGTTGATCGCCCAATGCCATCATCATCGCATCAGCCGTTTTGGGAATTGCCAGGACACCACACAACACACTCGAAAACATACCTTCTTTATAATCTGCATTATAACAACAGGTTACATCACGGCCCCCCAAGCTCTCTTGCACACGCTCAGCTTCATGTCCTAAAACAACAATCACATCCACCAAATCAAACGTTAAGATTACATCCACAACCGTCTGCAAAACCGTTTTGGTGCCAAAGGGCAACAATTGTTTGGGTGTGCCCATTCGCTGAGAAAGCCCAGCTGCCAAGACCAATCCATATATATTTTTTTTCATTGCACGATACAATACCGATAAGAGAAGACATTGGCAAGTCTGAAAATATGAACCGTATGTCCCCACCTCGCCATTGGATTTTATAACCTAACTTCATAAAAGCATTGAAAATAAGATTTGTTAGTTATTAGATTAAATTATATAAACATCCGATGATTTTTTTATTATATTTTAAAGTCTATGTCCCCAAATTGCGAAATTTCATAAAATGCCCAAATAAGAAATAAAATAATTAAAAACAGTATTTTATTAAAAAACTTGACATTTGGACTCAGAATATTAAATTGTGAAAGTTTTCTAAACTTCATCATTATAAAAAACAATAACCTGTGCATAACACAAACAATCTTTAAAAATAAATTTCATCCCAATAGATCTTAACTTTTAAGAGGATTGTACTGTGACGTGTGATCTTTGTGGTCAAGCAACAGCCACTCAAGTTATCACGCAGGTGCAAAATGGCAAAAAAAGCGTCCACTATTACTGTGATGCGTGCCAAAAACAAGAAACACACACCCCCCCAAAATTAAACCGCCCTTGTGCAACATGCAAACAACGTGAGGGCGAAATCAAATTTGTTCGCCAACGCCCCCAAGGGCGTGTTGTAACATATATTTGTGAAGCATGTGTGAGCAAATAATAGATTTGAGAGCTTTAAAATAAGATCTCTCGGGGAAACTGTGCAACAAACCAGAACCATATTAACAATTGACGATGATCCAGAAGTGCTCGAAGCTGTTGGAGAATTTCTCCACGCACACGAATACCGCGTGGTCACGGCACAAAGATGGACAGAAGCCATCGCCCAACTGACAGATGTCAGACCAGATGCGGTTTTGCTCGACTTGCATATGCCGACCGTCCGCGGTGAGGCACTCTTAGAGTTTATACGAGAAAACTATGCCCAATTGCCAGTTGTTATCATTTCAGCCGGTGCGACACCAGCCGAAATGGCACGCTTAGGTGAGTTGGGTGCCAACGGTTTTATCCGCAAGCCTTTCGACACCGAAGATTTAATTGTCATCTTAGAACAAGTATTACTTGATTTGGAAACAAGCGCAACGACAGCGCCCATACCACCCGCTCCTGATATTGATGTGCCCGCTCTGCCACAATTGGAGCACAAAGAAAAATTGGAAGAAGATACAGATGAAGAAACGGAAGACGATGAGCCGCTATTAAAAACACAACAAGCAGAAAGAGCACAACTTCCTCCAGGCATTTCGCCGGGTTCAGGCATACAGAATTTGACAAGCATGCAACCTCAACCTCAACAACAGGAAGTACGACGCAGACGCAAAAAGAAGCGTGCTGGTGGCAGAAAAGTTACCCGTTTAAGAAAGATTCGAAATTATGCAGCAATAATCCTCCTTTTTGTAGGACTGGGTTATGTCATCTATCTTTCTCAAAAAGGTTTTAGTACCAACTTTATTGGCGGCATAACCTTTGGTGAACAAAAAGCAGAATAAATCTCGCCCGCAACGCATATCGTTTTACAATTTGGCATACCCATTGAAATGATCAACGGTCGCC
>JABIFK010000057.1 GCA_018650745.1 Candidatus Latescibacterota bacterium
GAAGCAGAGATAAAATGCTTGGATAACAGCCCTATTACACATTTGGGGTTTGTTAGCACCGTAGTATTGAGCGACAAGTGCGGATACATAACCGATGAGACCAACAAAAAAGGCTGATACCACCAAACTTGTGAGGCCACCACTCATTGCGGCGGCAAGTTCTTGTTTACCCAGGCGTGACAAGAAAAGACGGTCGATGAAGAGCATGACAACGTAAGATGCATTGGATGCAATGATGGGGAGGGCAATTTTGAGAATACGTCCGAGTTTGGGTTTGGTCGGAGCCTCTGTTGGAAGGGCGTTGTTCATACTTGGGCCTTAACTGGGCGCGAATGGTGATACAGGACACTATAGATTTCACAACTCAGGCGATGGCTGGTTATCTTTTGGGGAAACGACTGAAGAGTGCATTGAGGTCGATGCGACTGGTTGTGTCATCACTAACGGCGCAGTTGGACTCAACCCAGTCCTTACGCCGCATATCGGCCAAAGCCACATCGGTCATTGGGTTCGATAGCGCAAAAGACAAAAGCTATTTGTGAAAATCAATTTGTTCGTGGTGTTCAGGTGCTGCTTGTGGTATCCATTTTTGAAAGACGCCGCCAGTAAAAGTGCGCATTAAGACAATGCCCATATTTTTTGCTTCGGCTTCATACATCACGCCTTGTTTTTTATCGGGATCACACGGATGTTGAAAAAGCAGATTATACTGAATTTGCATCACATCAAAAGCTTCGGTCTCAATCAAGCGGCTCACGGCACCAGTCACACCTTCCGAGGTGAAACCAATGTGGCGCACCAAACCTTCTTCTTGAACAGCTTGTAATCCTGCGAGAATACCATTGGGTTTCATAAAATCGTCAAAAATCTCATCCGTGATCCATTCACCGTGATATTGCAAAAGATCAATCTGATTCGTTTGCAAACGTTCAAGACTGCCTTCAATACTTTCTCGAACACCGTCTGAGTCAGCAGCACGTACCTTTGTTGCAAGATAGAGTTTATCTCTATGCGGTTGCAGAATATTGCCCAAAATCATTTCCGACTTGCCTCTACCGTAGAGCGCAGCCGTATCAAAATAATTCACACCCAATTCTATCGCGCGTTCTATCGCGTGCGTTGACTCTTTCAATTGTTCGTCGGGGTCCCATTCAGATAAATAGCTGTTCATCCCAATGCCCGTACCACCAAAACCCAAAACAGAGACACGTTCGTTAGTACGTCCCAAAGTTCTATATTCCACAGTCACTCCATTTGTTAATATGCAGAGAAAAAGGCCAACCTTTTATAAGGTTGGCCTTTTTAATAAATAATCAGCAGGCACCCGGCCCGCCACTAATGCTTCAACCACCGCCCATAGGCATCGGCATACTACCCATCCCACCACCACCGCTGACTGCAAAAGCAGAAAACTGTTTCTCAAGCTTTTTGCTTTTGCAGCTTGGGCAACTCGGCTTTTGAGTACCTTGCACCAACATCTCAAATGCGTGGTCACACGCATTGCAACGATATTCATAAATAGGCATTTCAACATCCTCCACATTTTAGTATTTATTGAACACATAACAATATAAAAAAATTCATGTATCGGGTCACGTATTTACGTAGGGGCGTGGTCCCCGTGCCCACCAATAGAGAACCTCAGTCGGGTTTATTGTACAGCATACTTAACAAGCAACTGTTTCACTTGTTCTGCACGCAAGTCCTTTGGCCCAGTAATCGAATATTCTTCTTCGCCCAATTTGTGCCCAATGATCTTTTCAATGTTCTGCACAAAAGTGTAGCGGTTGTAGGCGTTGGTTTCGTTGAGTGCCGCAATAAGTTCCGAGAGTTTATCTTCTCCCCACATCGACCGAGCGTAGGCGTCAGCAGCCACAACGCGAACCAATGGCACAGGGTGCTTCAGCCAAGCTTCTCCCGCTGGGCGTTCGAGTTGATTACCAAAATATTTTGTCAGAGACTGAGACATCGGCACATTTTTACCCCATGTTTTTTGCAGTTGGTTATGTGTCCAACCAAGTGATTTGTCAAGGTGACACAAGTTACATGCATTCGGCATTCCCGTTGACAAGATTTGCGGGTCCGTAGGCGAGGCGATTCGGTGCGTGCGGTTGGTCAAACCAAAACCTTGCACAATGCGAGGCATATGACAATCAAGACAAGAAGCTTGCTCTGTGGTGTGTCGGCTGTGTGCGTTGGCTGCTTGGGCAGATTGCAAATCTTTGTGGCATTCGACGCAAGTATCCAAATGTTTTTTCTGATCGGGCGAACCAGCTTTGGGGCCCACAATGTGTGTATTATGACAATGCGTACAACGCATCTCACTGGCACACCCACCGCGATCTTGTTCAATAGCCTCCATCGAATTCACGGCTGCAGATCCATCAGGCCAGTTGTCTTTGGCACTGGCACCCGAATGATGGCATTGGCGACAGATGGCATTAACCACTTCAGGATTTTTCCGCGCGCCCTTGTAATCAGGCGTCCATTCGCTCAGCAAAGGGTGTGTGGGCACAAACCGAATTTCCTTGGTCTCTATCGCGTGTTCGCGTCCACCAAAGTGACAACTCTCACAGCTGATTCCCACACTGACAAAACGATCGATTGGCAGCGTATCTCCAGTCAAATAATCTTGATCGCCAGCTTCTTCGGCAAGTGCTTTGATCACGTGCTCCTCAAGTCCCGGGCCTGGTGGAAAACCTGAGAGAATGCCATCGGGCGTGTAGATTTTGTAGAGACGCAGATCGTAAGGATAAGTATTGTGGCAACGCGCACAGCGTTCGTTAAAGGCAACCGTCGTCGGCTCAAAAGGATCGTGTCGAAAACTGCCGTCGGGTTGGTATTCCGAGCCAGGATATTCGGTGGGTTCGAGATAACTTTGCGGAAACCATTCTTGCCTGTTTACCGAGTAAGAGAATCCAAGGCGAATTTCACTATTGTAAATAGAGTCATTTTTAGGTTCAGGGCCCAAAGTTTGGAAACCCACATAGTCTTGCTCATATCGCCAGCCAATCACGCGAGAAATTTTAAACTGACGCAAAAGTTGTTCTTCACTGAAATATTCAATAAAAAA
>JABIFK010000148.1 GCA_018650745.1 Candidatus Latescibacterota bacterium
GATGTTGTAGTGGGCTTGCACATAATCTGGTTTCAATATTATGGCTTGTTCAAAAAAGGACAATGACTTTGCCATATGATTGCGTTGGGTCCAAACATGACCCAAATTGTTCCACCCGCGTGCATTTTGGGGCGCGTGGGTGACTACTGTTTGCCAAATCGTCTCCTTACTTTGATAGTCTTGGTTGCGTTTCATAGACCGTGCAGCCAAGCCGCAAACAATACAACAAGCAAAGATCAAACCGATCCAACGCCTTAGAAAGGGACTCAGGTTGTGTGATAGATAGTTTTGGAGAACATGTTGGGCGGCCCGATGCCCGAGTATGACCAGCAATGCGATAATCGCAGCCAATGGCAGATACATTCTTCGTTCTGCACCAACTTCGGTCGTGATGGGAATGAAACTTGAAGTGGGGGCTAGGATAAGAAAAAACCACGCACCAATGAACCCAATAAGAGAATTGTATTTGAGGGCCATACCCGTGCCTATTAACAAGGCCAATACAATGATTCCTGCAGGAGCAATATCTAATAGTGCAAGACCTGGTGAGGGCGTGCCATAATCTAAGAGCAATGGATGGGGCCAAACTGACAATTTGAGATAGGTGAGCAACATGTGGCATTGGTTTTTTGCATAATCCCACGGTGTAATGCTCGATATGAAACCGATTGTATTGCCATGAGGTTTGTGCCATAAGGCCCAGGCCAAGATGACCCAGGTTGATGCCAGGCCAACATAAAACTTCCATCGACGCTGAAATGCCTGTTGAAACGTTTCGAAATAAAAACTGCGGTCTGCAAGAATGACCATGATTGGGGCGGAAACCATCACTTCTTTGCTTAACATACCAAGCGTACAAAATACGATTGCGGCAAGCCACCAAACTTGATATCGCGGTTCATTGATACTGCGAATGGCACTGTATAGGGTGATTAAATAACACAACCCCATAATGGATTCGCTGCGCTGAAGAACGTAGTTGACGCATTCGGTTTGTAGGGGATGTACCAGCCAAATGAGTGCAATGGCCAATGCCAGCTTGTCTGAAAAATTGGCGTATTGTTTCGACAGCCGTTTGCTTTGCAGAAGGAGTTGAACGCTACAAAACAAACCCACGGAGGCCAGTATATGAATGAAAAGATTAACGACGTGGTAGCCGGTGACTTCTGTTCCGCCAAAATGATGGTTTAGTGCGAGTGTTAAACTGGTAAAAACTCTCCCGTGGATACCCATTGTCGGTGAATGGGCTTGGGTAAACCAGGTTGGAGGCCAAATCGTTCGGATCGAAGTGTTTTCAAGAATTTGGTCTATGTCATCAAATACAAATGGGCCGTTGAGGCCATTGGCATATACAGCAATCCCCACAACCACCAATATGAAACAAGCCTTTAGTGGAGAAACGGGTGGTATATGTTTTGGGGATTTGGACATGCTTTAAGAGATCTTTGATTCTTTTTTGGGAATATTATGTGACCCGCCAGACTGTTTCGCTGTTTTTTTGAATGGCGTTGGGTAAGGTTATCTGTGTGGTTTTGTTTTTAAAGAGAGAGAGAGTGATCGTTGGGTTCGCGCCCGATGTGTCGAGTTTGGCCTGCCGCAGTTGAGAGCGACCGTGAATGATTTCGTAAACGACTATGAACCTGCTCTGTTTTTTGCGGTTGCGCAATACGAGTGTGTCGAAATATTTATTGGGCTCTGCTGTGATCTCTTGCTGTGTCCGCCATCCTGGAGAGCGATACGTGATGAGCTCTGTGCAAGGTGTCAGTATATTTGCAGACACTTTTTCTGGGCCTCGCCCCCAAGCTGCTTGCCAGTCGCCATCCGTTCTGCCAGCCGTTAGAAAGTCTTTGAGGGGGTAGAATGAATGTTCTTGGTAGAGTGTGTTTTTGCGCGGTTTTACATTGGGACCGATCTTGAGCGTGTTGGGGGGCGCAATAACGCGTGTATTGTAATCGTGAAAGGCGCCGCCTTCAACATCGAAGAGATCGATGAGAATGGGCAACCCATCTGGTTTGCGCAGCAGCGTAATAGCACGGCGCAAAGAGATACCATTTTGATATTGGAGATGCATATCAATAAACCGAGCAGACCCTTTTTGGCCAAAACCGAGCAACGTACTTTTTGTGCCGGGATACAGATTTTGGCCATCGACAGTAACTGTTTGGTGACTGGGCGTTGATTTGACCCATTGGTTGCCTGGATGGTCACATATATATCCGAGATCTGGGAATATTTCGCGTCCACCTGCAAACAGTTGTAGCGTAAGAGGCCCCGCGTGACGGTGACCGCGGCGACCATCTTCTCCGAGAAGATAGAGTTGGGTTCGCTTGGCACCCGATCCGAATCCTGCACAGGCCAAGTGGCGGCCTTGGTAATAGTGATTAGAGGTTTTGCTCGATTGGGTTCTTTTGGGGCGCTTCGAAAGATCTGTGTTGAGAATTGCGAAGTCTGAAGGAGGACCGATTTGCCCGGGGATGAGGATGTTGCAGCGTGCGGCGGCAATATCAAAGGTTCGTGTAGGCGTGCCCGAATAGATGTAGCTGTCA
>JABIFK010000056.1 GCA_018650745.1 Candidatus Latescibacterota bacterium
CAAAAGCATATCTATGGTGTGTCTGACTTTGCTGAGTATTTGGCCTTATGTGGTGGGCAAGAACGCATGGGCCTGTTGCGAGCACAAGAGTTGAACGCGGAGGATACGCCATGATCAAGTACAATGCAATGGAATTGATGATTTGTGTGGCCGCTCGTTTATTGGAAGATGGGGCAACTGTTGCGGTTGGCACCGGAGGTCCGTGTGCCGCGGCCATGTTGGCACAGAAGACCCACGCACCCAATTTGTATATTATGTTTGAGGCTGGGGGCATGGCACCGCAATTGCCCTCTATGCCCATTTCCGTTGGGGATTCTCGTACGGCTTATCGCGGGTTAATGGCCACGGGGATGTGCGACGTGATGGAAGCCTGCCAGCGCGGTGTGGTGGATTATGCTTTTTTGGGGGGCGGTCAGATTGATGCGTATGGCAATTTGAACTCAACAGTCATTGGAGCTTATGATCAGCCCAAGGTGCGGTTTCCGGGCAGTGGCGGGGCAAATGATTTTGCGAGTTTTTGCTGGCATACGTTGGTTATGACACAACACGATGCACGCAGATTTGTAGAGCAAGTGGACTTTTTGACATCACCGGGATATTTGACTGGGCCAGGGGCGCGTGAAGAGGCTGGTTTGCCAAAAGGGACGGGGCCATATCGTGTGATTACAGATTTGGCCGTTATGGGTTTTGATGAAGAGACGAAGCGTATGCAAGTTGAATATTTGCATCCTGGTGTGTCTTTTGAGCAGGTACAAAAAAATACAGGCTTTGAGATATTGCAAGTAAATGATGTGCGTGAAACCGAGCCACCACGTCAAAATGAATTGCGGGTATTGCGGGAAGAAGTAGATCCACACCATTATTTGATTGGGAGAGGGTGATATGCGTGATGTGTTCGTTGCGGGTGCAGTGAGAACGGCTATTGGTAAATTGGGCGGCACGTTGTCTTCTGTTCCTGTGGTCACTTTGGGAGCAACAGTGTTAAAGGCTGCGGTCGAACGTGCGGGTGTTGAGGCGGATGTTTTGGACGAAGTGATTATGGGGCAGGTGATTCAAGCGGGCACTGGACCCAATCCTGCTCGACAAGCGGTTTTAGAAGCTGGCTTTCCGATTTCATTGCCTGCGTATACTGTGAATAAGGTTTGTGCATCGGGCATGAAAGCCGTGGGATTGGGATATTTGTCTGTTGCATCGGGTGAACAAAATGTTGTTGCAGTTGGCGGCATGGAAAATATGAGCCAAGCACCTTATGTGTTGCAGCAAGCGCGTTCGGGATATCGGTTGGGAGATGGGGTGATGAAAGATACGATTTTGCGCGATGCATTGGAGGATCCTGTACTGTCATGTCATATGGGCACTACTGCGGAAACACTGGCGGAAGAGTTTGGCATGGGGCGTGTTGCGCAAGATGCGTTTGCAGTTCGTTCGCAAAAAAGAACGGGAGACGCGATTGCCTCTGGAAGATTTGATGCTGAAATCACACCTGTAACCATTCCCCAAAGACGGGGAGAACCTGTTGTTTTTGACAGAGACGAGTTTCCTCGGGCAGATACAACGGCAGAGGCATTGGCCAAACTTCGGCCTGCGTTTCAGGCAGATGGCACGGTGACAGCGGGGAATGCTTCGGGCATTAACGATGGAGCCGCTGCGATGGTTTTGTGTACTGCCGATGAAGCGACTCTGCAAAAAGTGAAACCGATGGCACGCATTGTGGCTGTTGCGTCTTCGGCATTGGACCCTGGGCGTATGGGAATGGGACCGGTTGGCGCTACATTGCGTGTGTTGGATAAGGCGGGCTTGGCATTGTCTGATATTGGGATCGTGGAGTTAAATGAAGCGTTTGCATCTCAATCATTGGCTGTGATACAAGAATTAAATCTGGATCCTGAGATTGTCAATGTGAATGGTGGTGCGATTGCTCTGGGGCATCCGGTGGGTGCCAGTGGTGCACGTATTCTTGTCACTTTGTTGCATGTGTTACAAGATCGCGATTTGCAATTTGGGCTTGCAACTTTGTGTGTAGGGGGGGGGCAGGGTATGGCGGTTATTGTTGAGCGTGTGTAAATTTTCCAAGGTGCGTGGCGCAGCATTTGAAGCGCAAAATCGGGGAGTCTAAACCCGTTTAACATCCAGTTGGATATCAAATTTTGAGAGCGCAATCAACAGGAGGTTTGTGATGGGCTTGACACCTGAAGAACAGGCACAGTTTGAGACGTTGGGCTATGTGGTGAAAGATGATATTTATGAATATGATGATTTGCAATTGTTACGTGAAGGACTTACAGGAGCAATTCAGGAAAGATGCGACGAATTGATCGCAGATGGAAAGCTGGATCGTG
>JABIFK010000055.1 GCA_018650745.1 Candidatus Latescibacterota bacterium
CCGCCCGCCGAAAATCGGCTCTTGCCCATTTGGTATTGGAACGGCGTGATCGAAGAAAACGAAATTGTGCGCCAGATTCAAGATATGAAAGACAAAGGCATTGGTGGTTTTTGTCTGGCAGCTGGCGCGGGGCTTAACATTCCCCACCTCTCGCAAATATGGTTTGATCGTGTACGTGTGGCCTTAGAGACAGCAGACGCGTGTGGTTTGCAAGTTTGGCTGCACGACGAACACCTTTCACAAAATGGTTTGGGCACACGGCAAGCGTTGCTCGGTCACCCACAATTTATCGCCCAACAACTCACACACCGCGAAACAGTCGTACAAGGCGGTCAACAAGTAGACATGAACCTGCCTTGGGCGCCAGTGTTATTGGTTATAGCCGTACCGTTAAGAAGAGACCGAAGCTTGTGGGAAGATGCACAAGATATCCGTGCATACTTGGGTGCCAACCATCAGCAAACACATTTTGCGCCCAATAGCACACTGCCGGTTTACCACCCTTATACCCATACCACGCACACACCCACGCGTCGTTTGTATTGGAAAGCACCCGCAGGGCGTTGGCGCGTCTTGGTATTCTTACAAGAGCCGATCATCTCCCACACCCAGCCAGGCATTCACATAGACCGCCTCAATTCAGAAGCCATCCAACATCTACAAAACATCACCGTACAACCCTATCTTGACCAATTTCCCGACCAAGTCAGCAAAACGTGGAAAGGTGTGTTTACACATCAAACAGATGACTCACCACTCCCCCTAAAATGGTCTCCTGTTTTGCCCGATTATTTTCAAGAACGCAATGGTTATTCCATAGTGTCTTGCTTGCCAGCACTCATCACCAATTTTGGTCCGAATACGGCACGTATCCGTTACGATTATTTTCAAACCATTGGTGAGCTCAAACAAAAAAGTGATCTCACCCAATGGAAAAACTGGGGCAAAGAACAAAATCTCCATTACGCCAACAATATTCCAATATCTAGAACAGCACATCGAAATAACATTTCTATCCTGGGCACAGGTAAAAAGGGTGAAAAAATTGGAATAGAGCAAACCCGTGGTTTTACGCCCAATCCAACGACCTATCAAAAGAATGCCGTTTTTACCGCATCACTGGCAGCCCAAACAAATGCCAAAGGGGTACTCAACACCTGTTTCCGAAATGCCGGGTGGGCACAAACCCTACAAGATATGAAAGCCCAAATCGATGCTGCCAGCAGCCAAGGCGTCACACAATTTGCACCCGACGGTTTTTTATATACACTCAATGGCCTACGCAAACACAGCACCACACAATCACAGTCTCACCAAAACCCCTATTGGAAACACTTTCGTCTCTTAGCAGATTATGCAGGCCGTTTGTCCTATGCCCTATCAGACAGCCAACCCGTTGTCGACATCGCATTGCTCGAACCTATTACAAGCCTGTGGGCACACTTGAGCCATCCCGAAAATGATTGGGAATATATTGGCCCAGACAAAGATGAAAATGCACTGGTCGAAAGACTCATATCTGACTGGACATACATCATAAATGCCCTTCACGATATGCAACGTCCGTTTCACACCTTAGACCCAGCAATGCTCAGCCAAGCCAAAATAGTAGGCAAAGAAGTGCACATCGGCCAAGCCAAATACAAAGCACTTGTGCTGCCCCCGATGACAAATATGGAACGAGATGTCTTTGAATTCCTAAAAGATTTCATTCACGCCGACGGACAAATTATTGCTTTGGGGCTCATGCCCATCGAAGACATAGAAGAAGGCACATCTGTCGTAGACCAATGCTTTCGTTTAACAGACGTTGAGCCTGGCCGTATGATTCGTGACTATACAGGGCACGAAGTGGGTGTTCATTTGGTAAAACGTGGCAGTTTTAGTCTCATCCGCACAGGTGGCGCAGTAGAAAGAAATCGCGGTTCAGAAATGCTTGCCAACCAACTCAACGATGTATTGCCCAAACAAGTAAGTATTCAGTCGCAAGGAAAAAATCCCAGCGCCATTCAGTTCCACCATCGCATAAGTGACAAACAACACCTCTATTTCTTCACCAACACAGAAATTGCATCAACCACGGCGCGCATTCAACTGCCCAGTCTCAAACGCAATACCACAGTAAATCTGTGGGATCTCGAAACAGGCAAACGCATCCCCCTTGTTAATGAAATTGTGGGCAACCAAGTCATCATTAATCTCCCATTTTCAAATCATCAGTCTCACCTCGTGGTTTTATCAAACGAGCAAGAAAGCACATCCGAACCTGCAGAAATAGCGCCTTTAGCCTTTGATATAAAAGGCAATTGGAAAGTAGATCCAGAAGAAGACAACGCTCTGCGTCTCAGCA
>JABIFK010000405.1 GCA_018650745.1 Candidatus Latescibacterota bacterium
GTTGGGATTGGTGATGGCGATGCGTTCGTCGGTTGCACCCGCGAGTAGGGCGGTTTTGCCGCCTCGAGAGTGGCCCGTGATGGCGATGGCGTCGGATGTTACTTTTGGGAATGTGGTGAGGGCGTCTATACAACGGTGAATGGCCCAAGCCCAAGCGGAGCACCCACCAAACTTGGCATCGGGGAAGAGGCGGTAGAGGCCGGTGTTGCGGTATTCGGTTTTGTTGTCGGCGGCGGCTTCGGTGCGGTCTACACTTGCGGCGATGTTGCCGCGTGCGAGAATTTTGCTGATGACGTCGTCGTTGAAGTAGCGCCAGCAGCCATCGGCGTCGAGGAGGACGGGGAAGGGGCCATCGCCGGGGGGGATCCAGAGCGATAGCGTGAGCGTTATTACTTGGTTTTGGGTAAATGATACGCGGATTTCGTAGGTGTTGTATTGAACGCCCGGCCAATGGCGTACGTTGCTGGAGGCGCGTTGGATGATGTCGATGCTGTCGGGCTCGGGTGGCATGCCACCAAATTGATGGTCGATAATGATATCGCCGAGTTCTTTGCGCCGTTGAGACCAAGATTCAGGAGTAATGGGTGATCCATCTTGATGAGTGAGTAGGTCGGGTGTGATGTTCATTGATCCTCCACTTTTTGGATATGTTTGGAAATGATAATGAGGCACCCTATACGCGTCAAGCGGTAATACCTTGTGTAGGCAACAAAACAAAAGGGTTTGCGAGGAATATTCGCAAACCCTTGTTTAATATTTAAAAAATGGTGGGCGATGGCAGACTCGAACTGCCGACCCCCTGCATGTCAAGCAGGTACTCTAACCACCTGAGCTAACCGCCCACCTTAGGTGACAAGGAATATACCAAAAGGCATTTATATGGTCAAGAAATAACAAGCAATAGCATCAGATGATTATTATAATGAAGTTCAAGACATCGCAATACAAGCGAGTATAAAGCATTTGTGATAGACATTGTCACTTATGTGAATTAAATACAGTTGTTTGTGAAAATATCCAGAAAAACACTATATTTTTTCTGGATATTTTCGTATATTTTTCATATGAAAAATATAATAGAAACAATGTTTTATTTCATAGCTGGCCACGGTAGGGGGTGGGCATTCTCACCAAGTGATCTTCTGGCCAGAGTTTCTCGCCAACAAGCAGATAGTGCGCTCTCTGAACTGGTCAAACAGGGTAAGATCCGCCGGGTGGCAAGAGGCATATATGATTATCCCAGCTATAGTGAATTGTTGAAAAAGAAACTTAGCCCCGATATAGATCTGGTTGCTCGTGCCTATGCTCGAAAGTTTAACTGGCGTATTGAGGCCTCTGGCGAGACAGCACTTAACCTATTGGGCTTATCCACACAAGTTCCTGCGACCTATGTTTACTTGAGCGATGGCCCAAACAAGTGTTATGATATTGTGGGCGCCACGCTGGAATTCAAACAATCGTCGTTGAGAAATATCGGCTTCAAACATCGTGAAAGTGCACTGGTCGTTCAGGCATTCAGATCCTTGGGAAAAGATCAAATTACTGATAATATGAAGGAAAAGATTCGCCAACAAATAACACCCACGCAACAGGAAAAAATCCTAAAGGATACGCAAATTACCACGACTTGGGTTTATGAGGCGATCAAAGATACTTTCCGAGGCGAAGGTAGCGATGGATAGCGTTGCTCTGTTACCCGATAGCGAGCGCAATGCCTTATTTGGTGAAACTGCGCGCATGATGAGTACAACACCTGCCATCACCGAGAAGGACTTTTGGGTGGTATGGGTGCTTGGAAAGTTATTTGGGGATGCGCGTCTAAAACAGATTCTACAGTTTAAAGGTGGTACCAGTCTATCCAAAGTGTTTGGCTTAATCGGGCGATTCTCTGAAGACATTGATCTGATCTTAGATTGGCGAGAAGTCACACAAGAAGATCCGTATCGTGAGCGGAGTAGAACACAACAGGGTCTATTCAACGTGGCTACGAACGAACAGGCAAAGGTGTATATAAAGACAGAATTATTGCCAGCCGTGTCTGATTTGTTGGGCCCTTTATGCATGTGCCACATGGAAGACAGTGACGGGCTTTCAATATTTGTTCGATATCCATCGGCATATGCAGATACGTATTTGAGGCCAGAAATACTATTGGAAATAGGCCCGCTAGCATCTTGGACACCGTCAGATACGTTTCGTATTTCTCCCTATGCTGCAACTCACTTTCCTGCAGTATTCAGCAGGCCTTACTGTGACGTATCGGCGATTGTGGCAAAACGTACGTTTTGGGAAAAAGCCACGATTTTGCACCAGGAGGCACACCGGGCTGCAGATAAATCCATGCCATTTCGATACTCGCGTCATTATTATGATTTGGCATTATTGTCCCGTGCCGATGTTCGGCAGGAGGCACTATCTGATTTGGACCTCTTAGAGGAGGTGGTTGCTTTCAAACAGCGCTTTTACCCAAGTGCTTGGGCACTGTATGAATTGGCCAAGCCTGGGAGTTTTAAATTGTTACCACCCGATGAACGACTTGCTGAGCTACAAAGAGATTATCAGGCCATGCAAAATATGATCTTTGATAAGCATTTGTCTCTTGACGAAATCATTGACAATCTGAGCAATTTGGAAGATGAAATAAACGCATCTGATTAGGGTTGGTCTGACGGGCTCCGTTCTATTAAGCACTGAATAGGCACGGAACAAAAAAGGGTTACGCGTGAATTAAATCCGTTACTTAGAACTTGTGGAGATCTGCTTATGAATTTTGATATATTGCTTAAGGGCGGTCATCTGATTGACCCCAAGAATA
>JABIFK010000054.1 GCA_018650745.1 Candidatus Latescibacterota bacterium
AAAAAAGGGAATTGGGAGGGGGCTCAAATTATCCCGCGAGAACATGTGGATTTGGCGGTGGCCTATGCGGGGACACCTTTAGCGGAACGCACAGAAGGTAATCCACAACCAGGTTCTGGATTGGGATGGTGGACGAATTTTGATGAGGTTTGGCCAAATGTTCCGAGGGATGCATATGGTGGTGCTGGTGCGAGCAATCAACATTTGTTGGTGATACCCAGTTTGGATTTGATTGTTGTTCGGAACGGTGGTAAGTTGGGCCATGAGAATTGGGGGGAAGGGTTCTGGGGGGGTGCTGAGAAGTATATATTTGATCCATTGATTGATGCGATCACGGCATAGGCGGAGTCTACAATAGGCAGCGAAGGTGTCTGTGGACCACACAGATGAGGCAGAAGAACACGCAGAAAGGCAAATTCAATATAAAAACGGAAGACAGTTATTACTTTGCATTTTGGGGTGAGCGTAGGCGAGATTTTGAGTCAACTATAAATTCGAAACATAAAACAGCATTATGGGTTTGCTGATATATTCAAAAGGAAAGGTCGTATGGCGAAAAAAAAGGTTTTGATTACGGGAGGCACGGGGTATGTCGCGGGGCGGATGTTGCCTGCGTTACGCGAGCGGTATGATGTGACGATTTTGGATGTGAAGACAACAAATAGGGCAGGCGATGAAGTGGATGGGGCGATAGTTGTTGATGTGTTGAATAAAGATCGAGATACATATCGCGAATATTTTAAAGGACAAGATGCTGTCATACATTGTGGTTTTATGCGGGCAAAGGATCCGGCAGATCGATTTTGGGCGGAGATGAATAATGTAGATATGTCCTTTAACGTGTATCAAACATGTATTGAAGAAAATGTGCCGCGTGCGGTTGTGATCAGTTCTAACCACGCGGCAGATTATTATGAGAATTTGATTTGGGCAGGCAAACAAGCGTTTGTGACGCCAGATGATTATCCTTTGTCGGATAATTATTATGGTTGGGCAAAAGCGTCATATGAATTGTTGGGTTTTACGTTTGCGGTTGGATTGATGAATGATGGCAAACGATTGGAAAATGTTCAGCTCCGTGTGGGAGGCCCTCGAGAGACCGATATTGATCGGGCAAGCGCAGATAGCCTGAAGAAGATGCACCGCGGATTGGGTGCGTATTTGAGTGTAAGGGATCAGGTGCAATTGGTGGTTAAGAGTATTGAGAAGGAAAACATTGATAACAAACACGGCGTGCCCTTTCAGATTTTTTATGGGATCAGTGGCAATTCGCATAACTTTTGGACGATCTCAAACGCGCAGAGAGTCATAGGTTATGAACCTGAAGACAACAGTCAGGTGAAGTTTGCAGATAAAGTTTCGGAAGTCATCTTAGATGCGCAAAAGAGCTATCCGAAAGAAGCGTAGTTGTTAACCCTTAATGGGTAACAAATGACAGTGCATTTTCAGCACAAGGATTTATCCTTGGGAAAAGATAAAAACGTGTTTTAACGTCAGGAATATAAAATGGCAAAGAAAAAAGTGGTGATAACGGGTGCATCGGGATATGTGGTGGGACGTATGTTGAAGCAGTTGCGAGAGACGTATGATGTGACATTGTTGGATGTGAAGACGACCAATAAAGATGGTGAAGAGATTGAAGGCGTTCAGATTGTGGATTTGACAAATTCGAGTAGAGATGCATACCGACATCATTTTGCAGGTGCAGATGCGGTGGTTCACAGTGGATTTAAGGGAACTGTGGATTGGCATCATCAGGATTATTGGAAAGAGTCGGACAATGTAAGGATGTGTTATAATACGTTTCAGACCTGTGTGGAAGAAGGGGTGAAGCGCTTGGTGGTGATGAGTTCAAATCATGCATGTGATTTTTATGAGCGTTTGATTTGGGATGACAAGTTAGATTTTGCAACAACGGAGATGTTGCCTTTGTCTGATAATTTTTATGGGTGGGCAAAATCGACTTATGAGCATTTGGGTTTTGTGTTTGCAACGGGTGAAAACAATGGCGGCAAGCGATTGGAAAATGTACATATTCGCATTGGTGCGCCACGCGATGATATTATGAAAGGCCAATCGGCAGAAGCCATACCGGGGCAGCCTTTGAGTGGGCTGAAGAAAATGCACCGAGAATTGGGTGCATATTTAAGTGGGCGCGATTTGGCACAGATGGTGATAAAGAGCATTGAAACAGAAAACATTGAAGACGAAAATGGCGTCCCGTTTCAGGTGTTTTTTGGTATCAGTGGCAACACCCATCGTTTTTGGAGCATTGACAATGCGCGTCAGGTGATTGGGTATGCACCAGAAGATGACAGTCAGATTCGATTTGCAGATGAAATATCGAAAGTCACTCTGGCCGCACAGAAAAACTATCCAGCAGAGCAGTAGAAAATACATCGGTGTGTACGGATAATTTCTATTTTGTTCATAAGCCAACCGGAGGATCATATCATGAAAATTACAGGATTTGAGACGATTCCGATTCAGGGACGGTCGATGGTTTTGAAGATGTTTACAGATGAGGGGATTACGGGGTATGGCGAGCCCATGAATTATGAACATTGGCGGGTGGTCGCTCAGGCCGTTGATGATATGGCAACATACTTGGTTGGTAAAGATCCACTGCAAATAGAAGATCATTGGCAAACGATGTATCGATCAAGTTATAGCCGAAGCATGCCAGTTTTGGTGGGCGCTTTGAGTGGGATAGAGATGGCCATGTGGGATGTGTTCGGGAAAAAGGTGGGGATGCCAGTGTGGCAATTGTTGGGAGG
>JABIFK010000053.1 GCA_018650745.1 Candidatus Latescibacterota bacterium
AAAGAGGCTGACGGATTCCTGCAGCAATCGCTTGCGGTTCTGGTGCTTGCCCTCGAGCAAAATGTAAAAATAGGAAGCGCGTCTTTGCACCTGCCGTGTAAAGTTCTACCAACTCACCTTCGGCCGACTTCAGATCCAACGACACGATCCCATCCGACTGCACCGCAACACCCACAGGATTCACTTGCCACGACCAGCGTGTACCCGCCGTGAGCGTACCCACATCAGAAGCCAAACGAACCCACCCATCATATTTCTCTCCTGCAACATCTCCATTGAGCCGACACGTATCCCATTGCGTTTGTGCAAGCCGAACACCCGAATCTGCCAATGGCTGTGTTACGGTCCCACCATCCATTGCCAAACTGACCAAGGCCTTGCCTGCCGTCTTAAATGGCAATTCCACAGCCAACCGATCAATGCCCACAAAATGCGCCATACTATCAAGCTGACGATTCTGAACGCTCAATGTGATCTCTACATTGGAGGAACCACTGTAAAAATAAAGCCGAGCCGTAAAATCGAGCGATGTCGTCTCAGCCGTTGAGAATGTGCCTTTAAGTGCCACAACTGCACGCCCAGGCCCTCGTTCTTCAATCTCTGCCGATTGAACAGTTGCCGTTTGCGTAAAAGCTTCTTCGTCTATCCGAACGCGCTCAGTGCGAAACTCATCTTCATATTCACCCGTTCTTGGCACCACACGCGATTCACCATTTCGCCCCACCAACACAACGCGCGCCGATTCTATAAGTAACGCATCCTCCTCAACAAATGCTTTTTCATGATCATCGCGCATATAAACTTGATCAAATGGGGCAAAGCGATCTGTAGGCACAACAAACTTCGCAGGCCCCGTAATCACCGAAATAACACGATCTGCCTGTTTAATAACCAGATCTGACGTCGGCAAAACATCATCAGAAACCACAAGCGTATACGTCTTCTTGCCATTCGCTGGCAAATCCGTATTAAAATGAACCGTCACCCACTTAAGCGATTCGTCGCCTAACCACCGTGCACGCGGCTCAATAGACGCAACAACCACATTGCCCAACCCATCAAGTAAGCGCAACGCAGCCACATCTTTTACCGCCCCCATTGGCAAGGGCACGCCCGAATTAACCGCATTGCCAATGCGTTCAATTCCAGTGGTCTCTTCTACGGTTATAGGTACTTCAAGTGCCAAAGCTTGCCCAGCAATAATGCTCATAACCAAAACCACCTTTCCAATGCAAGTCAACATGGGTACTCCTTGTTTTTTGATACACAATAACCGCAACAGAATTCATATTAAAATCTATACCATGCGTCAAGGTGAAAGTGCCAATGTACGCATCCTATTCTAATGGGGTATAAAAAAAGAACAGCCCCGGTAAACGACCAAGGCTGTTCTTTCTTTATTCACAGGTCAAACTGACAGATTAAGCTTTCTCTTCAGCAGATTTACCATCACTTACGCATCACCACGTTTGGTCTCTTTCCCCCACCTAACCGATTGGTTACCAAACTTCCCCCGAATCGCGTCCACCGTATTCTGCATTTTTCTTTTTGAATGATCACCCTGATCCCACAAGCTCAATTGTTCACCCCCCGCATTGAGCTTACTGGCCGAAACACCCAACAAGCGAACCGATTGCCCCGATCGCCAAATCTGCTTAAAAAGCCGCAGTGCATTTTCATAAATCACGTAATCCAAATCTGTCGCATCAGATAACGTCATCTGGCGCGTCACTGTTGTAAAATCGGGATATCGGAACTTCAAGCTCAACGTTCGGCAGGTCAAACCTTCAACCCTCAGTTCGCGCCCAATACCTTCAGATAGATACAACAACGTGCCATCCAACACATCAAATTCACGTACGTCCTTAGAAAACGTGGTCTCTTTGCTAACAGACTGGGTCTCCCGCACCGTTTCAATAGGATCATTGTCAATTCCTTTGGCATAATACGACAATTCGCGACCGTGTTTTCCAAACCGCCGAACAAGGTCTTCTTCCGTCATCCGCGCCAAATGACCAATGGTGCGCACACCCAAAGACGCCAACCGTTCTGCCGTTTTGGGTCCCACTCCCCAAAGTGACCGAATCGGAAGCGGTGCGAAAAAATCTGCTTCCGTTCCGGGCGGTACCACCTTAACCGCATGAGGTGAATTGTTAGATTGAACTTCGGCCTTGCCCACATCATTGGCAATCTTGGCCACCAACTTATTTGTCGCCACACCCAAAGAACAAGATAATCCCAGCTCACTCTGAATGGTGTCTTGTAATCGCAGAGCAATCCCTTCAGCCGATTCTTTATCGCCCGTCATGTCCAAAAAGGCTTCATCAATAGACACCCGTTCCACCAGTGGCGTCAGAGCATATAAGTGTTCCATCACTTGCCCAGAAGCTTTTTCATAAGCACCGTGTTGTCGAGGCACAATGATCAATTTGGGGCACAGCCGAATCGCTTGGCTCATCGGCATAGCCGAATGAACGCCAAATGCCCGCGCCGCATAAGAACAAGATGCCACAACACCGCGTTCTTCTGGCCGTGCACCCACCGCAAAAGCTTTGCCTCTCAAAGAAGGGTCTCGCAACTCTTCTACGGCACAATAAAAGGCATCTAAGTCAAAATGGAGAATTTTACGAATCTGTGCCATGATAGATCCTATTGCAAACTTCAGCTGGTACAAGCGCAAGATCCCCTCATCTAACAAACCTTCTTCGACCCAGCACCGCCAATCAAAGTGGAGTAGAAATTAAAAAGGTTTGTGTATCACGTCAATACACTTGTGATACACAAACCTTTTTTGCTTACCGCACGTGATACACAAAAAAGTGCCACAGAATCATGTCACATACAGTGCGCACAATTCTTGGGTCAGCAGTGAGGAGTTCCTCGCGTTTGCCTGGATAATCGAAGCGATTTAAAAAATATCGCATGGCGTTTATGCGGGCCCGTTTTTTGTCGTCAGACTTGATAATAATCCAAGGGCTGTCTGCTGTTGAAGTATAGAAGAACATATCTTCTTTTGCACTGGTATAATCGTCCCACTTGTTTTGGCCTTCTTTGTCAACGGGGCTGAGCTTCCATTGTTTGAGCGGGTCATTAATACGGCTGTCGAATCGCCTTTGTTGCTCCTTTTTGCTGACAGAAAAGTAAAACTTAAACATCAAGATGCCAGAGCGGATGAGGAGACGCTCTAATTCTGGAACAGCGCGCAGGAATTCTTTGACCTCTTCACCCGTACAAAATCCCATGACGCGCTCAACCATTGCTCGGTTATACCAACTGCGGTCGAATAAAACAAGCTCTCCAGCGGTAGGGAGATGTTCAATGTAGCGCTGAAAGTACCATTGGGCACGCTCTGTATCGGTAGGTTTATTGAGCGCGACAACCCGCCCACCCCGCGGGTTCATGTGTTCAATAAATCGTTTTATGGTACCCCCTTTGCCTGCAGCATCTCGTCCTTCAAAAAACGCGATAATTCGAAGATCTTCTTCTCGAACCCAGTTTTGAAATTTTACCAGTTCTATATGCAATGGCGTTATTAATTCGAGATAGTCTCGGGTTTTCAGTTTTTTGAGTGGGCCTTTCTTTTTATGTGATTTTTTCTTTTTTTCACTTTTTAATTGATAGCTTTCCGCATCCCTGCCAGTAGGTTTGATCTTGGTTTTCTCGGCAGATTCTTCGCTGAGTAGAACGTCATCTTTGACAGCGGCATTTCTGCCGATAGCGGTCATTGGTTTGTCCTCTTTTTTTTGGGCAATCAATGTGCCGGCTGTGATTTTCTCATCTCCTGCTTTTTTAACTTGGCTGGCTTTTTTTGCTCCTGTCATGTATTTGCTCCTTTGGCATTATGCGTGGGTTTTTGATTCTATTTTTTTGGGTAGCGTGCAAACCATGTCCAGATGGTCAGGCAAGTCTAACATCTCTATGGCTTCGTCAATGCTGACCCATTTACGCAACCTCACGTTGGACTCTGGCCAAGTGTCTGAGACCTCTTCTACTTCGAGAGGAAAGACTGTAACGGTGCAGATACCACCCCATTTTTGGAATTGATATCCATAAGTTTCTCCTCGGGCTACTGTGCTGGTGCCCGATTATATGTCTCTGGAATGAGATTCAGTGCCGTTTGGATTGTTGGACAAATCACAGAGCAGAATTTTCCGGCGAAGGTAATGTGATAAAAAAAAACAGAAAAGACAAGCTTTTGTAGGGCTTAGAGATATCGGTCGCGCTCAGATCGACGACACCGCGCACAAGTGATGTACTGTGTCGTTTATTCGCTGTATTGCTATATTTCAAGCAAAAGCTGTACCCATAATCCGCCGATCAGACAAAAGCGTAAGCTATTGTAAAACAATCAAATTACACATGGGAAATGATGCTAACGGGTATCATAGAAGACACGCTACAGAGACATGGATGTCTCAGCCTACTGATATTGGCATATCTGTTGAATTGACACGGTGACAAAATGCCCCATAATTGAAAAAAGCCACCGGAATGATTCTGGTGGCTTTTTTCAATTGGTAAATAAGTACTGCGATTTACGCGCCAAGATGGAAACGTGTCTTTTTTGATCGACGACGAATGAATTTGCACCTACTTTGGCAAGACGCCAATCGATCAACAAAGTGATAGAACTTATTTTTTTAAGTGAATGACATCGCACCACTGGGAACGTAATGAACAGGGAGATCAGAAAGCCGTTGTGACAACAGGTCGGCCTGACGTTTGATCGCGGGTATTTCACTTGCACTGTGCAAACTTTCAATCACAGGCAATCCCATCTCAAGACACGCAATAACAATGAACTCGCTCATTTCACCAACCAGAATGGCTTCGGCACCCATGTCGCGTGCGGCCTGTGGCATATGTCGTTGGTTTTCACCAAAACCACCAATCAAGAAAGCGAATTTACGGATACGTTTTTGACCATCCCCAAAGATCCGACAGCCTGAGAATCCGAGGCCATCTTCCATGTGCGCGTGCAAAGCGGCTACCGACATTTCTTCTGGCAATTCTTGCACAGAGAAAAATTCCTGGCTTGCCACCGTCTGCACCCCATCAATGCCCAACGCCAAGACCGCCTGGTCAGCCACACCATCATGCTTTAAGGCATCCCAATTGGAATGGCTCCGATAAACCACCAGACCATATTGGTCGAGCAGTTTCTTTCGTTCGTTATTGGCATAGATCTCTTGTTTGTCAGGGCCTTCATACCACGGGCTTGTCTGTTCGGTAAACCAAATATGTTCGTGACAGATAATCATGTTCACATTTTTGTCAACACATGCCTGCAAGCTCTGCGTATGGATATTCCAGAGACAGGCCAAACCGGTTACTTGCGTTTCTGGATCGCCATAAACAAATCCCAATTCATCGCCCGCAATGCCAGATTCGATAGGCGCAATATCTTCAAATGTTTTCGCAATATCTTTGGCTTTGTACATAATGATTTCCTTACAGTTATCCCACACACTGCCGCGCATAATCAGCCGTGCTTTTTGCCAAATCAGATACAGACATGCCAGGTTGAGAGGGATCAATAAAGTTGATAAAATCGTCATACCCAACAGCCCGAAGCGCCGCAATAAACGCAGGAAAACCCAACGCCTCATTCTCTGGCCAAGCACATCGCGAATACGGCACCTGTCGCCCATCATTCATTTTGACCACCGAATCACTCTCTTCATCCAACGCAATACTCTGTGCATTGCATCCATAAATGCGCCCCTTAAGAGGTGCAAACAAATCATCACGCCACGTCTCGCCCGCAAAAAGCAAATTGGCAGGTTCAGGCATCAGCCCAAACCGTTCACTGGGAATTTGGGCCAAGCTATCGACGGCAGCAGCCACATTCTCGAACGCCGAGCCACTGTGCATTTGAAAAACCAGTCGCAAATCGTCTGGCAAAGCTTCCGCAGCCGCAGCCAACGTTTCAACCGTGCCATTGGCCCGAAGGTTTGTAGCGCCCAAAGCACGGGCAACACCCGCCCACGAAGCAGCCTGATCGGCATTGCCCACCACAATCATCGACACACCAACGCCCGCATCATCCAAAACTTGGCGAAGTTCGGCCAATTCTGCTTCTGTACTTTCAAGTGGAACCTGATTCGCCCGTAATTCCACCAAGTCAAATCCCGTATCACCCGCCATGCGAATAAAGTCAGGTGTGCCCATCTCTGGTGCACCTTGCAAAATACGTCCTGATAACGATAATTTCATAACATCTCCCATTGTCTTGTTGTCCAGAGGTTTCTGTGTAATCCATTTGGATGTTCTCGTGAATCATATACTTATCTAACCGTGGTTCTCCAGCGCGTGCAGTCGATTGCTGCATTAGAAACGTTTTCCGCCAGCAAACCCATTGTATTCGTCCAAGAAAAACTCAGCCTGTTTTGTCATAAAAACGCCAATCTCTTCGCCCTTAAAACCAAAAGATATTCTGAGCCCGCCCAAATGAATATCCGTAATATAAACCTCCATATTAAGCGTCTCCTCGTCAATCCACGCAGCAGATGCCAAGCAATCGTATTCAACGCCCGAGATGAAGCCGATCTGTTCGCCAAAATAGTTGCGTTGAGGGAACTTGCCAGGCACCTGGCGCCCAATACCAAACCGCAGCACATTGTCCCCTTGACCATTCGTGTATTCCCACGTGCCCTGATCGCCCTCAAAGGACAAGCGCATCCGTGTGATCCCCATCGGGTTGTCTTCCAAAGTATACCAAGCGCCGTCGATTTCTGGAGCCGCCTGCACAGCAGCATTTCCAGGAAGCGGCAGAACTGCAAGCTGCTCTATCTTATCAACAAGCGCCGCGTGAGTATCGCGATCCTCAGGTAGCGGTGCATCTGAAAGGTGGGGGTAGAGTTCTTCCCGCATCACAGCAGGAATGGCGCTTCCCGCAGGGGCGCCTTGTGTGTCGGCAATACAAGTAAATAGAAATTCCTGATCAGGAAAACAGATGGCGTACTGACTGCCCATCCCACGAAAGGAAAATCCGTTCTCTTTGTCGCGCCAGATCTGATATCCATACCCGCTATTTCCACGCATGGCGTTGTCGATTTGCTTGGCAGTCGCAGCACTTACATACCCCTTAGGAAGAACCTGCTCTTCGCCCCACACACCACCGTTCATGCAGGTAAGTGCCACTTTGGCCAGGTCCCGAAGCGTACAAATAACGCCCGACCCGCCCCACGAACCCCCCTCAGGCGTGCGAACGCACCAAGCGTCTGCAGAGAACCCGATTCGATCCAAGAAACGCGGTCGCATGTAATCCAGAAAGGTCATACCTGCAAGCCGCTCAACAGTGGCCGTAAGCACGACAGTGGCCGCAGTATCGTAAGA
>JABIFK010000542.1 GCA_018650745.1 Candidatus Latescibacterota bacterium
AAGAATAGGCTACCAGTATTGGTAGCCTATTCTTTAACACTTACCCTTCTACATCTATGCCCATCATCAGAAGTTCGTTTTTAACATTCCGCAAAACTGAGGAATCTTTGTATTTGTCCAAAACGATCTGATAAACTACTTGGGCTTGATCATTGTTTTGGCCCAGTTGGTAACAGCGACCAGCTTCTTTGAGTGCAACGGGTGCAAATGGCGTATTGGGATGTGCATCGGCATAGCTTTTAAATTTTGCGGCTGCTTCTGCAAATTTGGCTTCTGCCTCTAAGCAAGAAGCCAAACCACTCCAGGCGCCATAACCCAGTAACCCTTCAGAACTGTATTCGTCTAAGAACCGCTGGAAGTTTGCTTGAGCAACTGAGATACTTTTTTGTTCAAATTGCAAATTTGCCAAGGCTATCAACGCTTCTCTTCCTATGGGATTGCCCGCATATTCATCTGACAGGGTTTGTGATTGGTTGATGGCATCATCTATTCGGCCCTCAAAAAGTGCGATATACACGTTGCCCAATTCGCTTCTTGCTTCTTGTGTTTCTTGGTTTTGGTGATTATTTACAAAAACGACAACCAAAACAGCTACGACAACAACACCAACGCCTGCCAATATTTGGGTGTAATTCTGCTCTACTTTTCCCCACAAATTCAAAAACCACACCAACAATTCTTCTTGGGGTTCTTCTTCTTCAATTTTGTTTGGGTTTTGCATAAATACCATCTCCTCAAGTTTGGATGAAATTAGCAACTGCAATTTAATTAAAACTGCCAATTTTGGCAAGTTTATGGCAAAACAAAAGCCTTCCAGATTGGAAGGCTTTTGTTTTGCGAAATGTGGCGCGTTTTATTGTAGTAATGTTAGGGCGCTTTGTGGTGCTGCGTTAGCTTGTGCCAATAGTGACGTATTTGCTTGGGTCAATATTTGGGACCTGGTTAGTTCTGTGACCTCCGAAGCGATGTCAGCATCTCTTATCAACGATTCTGAGGCCTGGATATTCTCTAGCGACACATTGTTATTTCTAATCGTATATGCGAGTCGGTTTTGTTGTACGCCTAGATCTGCTCGTGTTGAAGAGACAATATCAATTGCAAGGTCAATCGATGAGATCGCCGTCCGCGAGCCCTCTAGGCTGCTTAATGATGTTGCGCTCAAGTTTAAACCAGTTGATCCAGAACTCATATTGGCAACCGTGAGTTCTATTCGGTCTGTGGCCCTTGCATCGGCGCCAACTTGAATGGTTCCCCCGTTGTTCCCATCTACAACCAATTGCAATCCATCCAATTCCCCATCCCGATAGCCATCCGTTGCTGGATTGAATTGTCCTGCATTTTGTTGTCCTGATAATGTCAATTGGATACCAAGGCGGTCAAAATTTGCAACAATACTCGAGTTTGTTGCCACAACCCCTCCGGCAGCGTCGGAATCCAGGGCCGCACCAAGATCAATGGTTTGTGTTGTCACGCCATTGCCTAATGTGATTTCGTTATCTGTGCCGCCGCCGTCAACAAAGACATACGTGCCTGCCGTGGCACCGGTAAGTGTTGCATCAACTACCCCGGTTGTGGGTGATGCCAATGCGGTTGATACCGTAGCGTCGGCATTTACGACATTGCCAAAACCCTGTAGAAGAGATGTGTTATTGTATTGTGTCGAAGCAGAAATACGATCAATTTCTGCAGTCAATTGCGTGAATTCTGCATTAATAGCATCGCGGTTGTTGTCATTCACTGTTGAAGACGCGCTCTGCACGGATAACTCACGCATACGAATGAGAATTGCACTGACTTCGTTCAGGGCTCCCTCGGCAGTCTGGATCATGTTTGTGCCCTGTTCGGCATTCTTGGTCCCTGTTCGAATCCCCCCTATTTCAGCTCTCATTGCTTCAGACACTGACAGGCCAGAAGCATCATCGGCAGCCCTGTTGATTCGCAAACCAGACGAAAGGCGTTCGATCCGCATGGATAGGCCGCTGTTGTTGTTGCCTAAGTGGCGCTGAGAATTCATCGCCATAATATTATGGTTGACCATCAAGCCTGCCATACCTGCCTCCTCCTACTGTCTCTTCAATGTTTTCTAAGAACAACTTGGTATCACATTGTATTTATCGGTTGTCTTTGAGGTAACTTTAAAGAAAAGTTCATTTTCCTAAAACACTCAAGTTTCGGTCAAGCAATGCCGATAAATAAAGTAAGCCGTAGAACGCCCTTTTCGTTCGTGATGTATAAGGAGGTCGTACACACTTATAAATTAAAGGTTTAATCAATACACACAAAGACCAATAGAGGCTTGCAATGCCACTCCGACTTAACACCAACTTGCCCGCTTTAAATGCGCGTCGGATCCTAAATATTACGGGCAGGGATCAGACGCTGCGGATTGAGCGGCTCTCTTCAGGTCTCAGAGTAAATCGTGCAGCAGATGATGCGGCAGGATTAAGCATATCTGAAGGGATCAGAGCCGAAGTCTCGGGATTCTCTCAAGGTATTAGAAATGCGGAACAAGCTACAAATTTGATTCAAACTGCCGAGGGGGCGCTCGGTGAAATGAATGGAATCTTGCTTCGTATGCGAGAACTCGCAGTACAATCGGCGTCATCAACAGTAAATGATGGCAACAGAGCTTCTGCAAATGCAGAATTTAATCAACAGGTCAATGAAATTGACCGTATCGCCAAAGTAACATCCTACAACAACTCCTCCCTACTTGCAGGATATGGGAACACAGTGAGCCAAGACAATACCGTCTCGACGGCACTTGCCTCTGCGACTACGGGAGTAGTAAATGTGGGGATTGCCGGTGCAGCAGCAGGAAACTATGTTTTTTCTGACACCGCGGGCGATAACCAAATAACGCTGGGTAACGGCGTTACTACGCAGACAATTGATGCCAGTCTTATTCTGGATCAGGATGCTGTGGGCAGTGTCGCTATCACAGGCAGTTCTGTGGTGGCAAACTTTGACCGCTTAGGTGTCCAGATAACTTTATCTGGTCAAAAAGCGGCCCAAGGCCTTGCTCCTGCAACTGACGGGTATAGAGATGGTGATTTGAATGGACGGTTTATCCAGGTGGATGCAGGAACTGGAGGGATTTTCCAGGTGGGGCCAGACGATGGCGTAATTCACCGGCTGGAAGTAAATATTAATGATATGAGGGCTTCGGGAACAGAGTTGAATTTGAGTGGTTTGTCGGTTGCGACACTCAATTCAGCACAAGGTTCTATTTCGGCAATTGACAATGCCATATTGCAGGTCACCCGAGCGCGTGGTGCTTTGGGCTCTGTTCAAAATCGCCTGTCATTTAGTATGCGTGCTACGGGTGTGATGCTTGAAAATGACAAAGCCTCCGATTCCTCTATCCGAGATGCTGATATTGCCGCAGAGGTTACCGCACTTTCAAGATCTCAAATATTACAACAATCTGGTCTTTCGGTCTTTGCACAAGCCAATATTCAGCCAGCTTCCGCACTTAATCTGATTTAAAGACGCTTCAAGGATGAAAATTAAAGCGATATGGAGGCCCCAAGGATGGGGCTTTTTTGTTGCCTAAAACTGAGCGTTTGAAGTATTCTGCCGACACTTTTATTGGCACGTATGTGTTGTTCCCCGAGTCTTCGCTTCTTATGAGATTGATACGTCTTTATTGAGTTTATCATATGTTTTGAATTCTATTAATTGAATAATTGTTCATATATTATAATATCTTCTCCCGAAAAACCATGCGCCGAAGCGCAAAGTATACAAATAAGGCACCCATGACAACAATTGCTGCTCGATTATATATTGCCCGTTCAAGCCAAACATCTTCGTCTACAGTTCCTGGCGGTGACATGGGATTTAAAAATAAAAAATAAGACGTCCCGCTCAATGTATCAGCAGTGACAAGTATAATCACCAAAATACCTAACGCCAACATTGCCGCAGCGTTGCCACTCCGGCAAAATACAGAAAAGAGAAATGTAAGACATGCGATAAAATATGCTGGGAAAAAAGCATTCAGCCCCCCCCACCCAAAGGGAAATTCTGCAAACAGAAAATATGCTAAAGTACTCATTGACATAATTGAAAGAAACAAAACACACAGGACTGCTACAACCCTTATCCCCCACGTAGTATAATGACTGGTGGCGGTGCTAAACAGGATCTCCAGTGTATCTTTATCACGTTCTCCTGCAACCAAATCCATAGTCAAATAAATGGCAAGAACCGTTCCAGGTGCCTCAACGAGTATGTGCAGTGCTTGTTCTACCGAAAACCCTTCGTTGGGACGAAAAATTGCGACGGCGTATAGAATGCCATAATAGATCGCAATCCCAAAAAACATGAACACCAGTTTTCGATGAAATATGATTGCAGAACTCAACTTAAGAAAACGGAAGAGGGTCGTAATAAGTTCTCGCCAAGTCAGCATGCGACACCTCCGTGCCTGAGCAAGTGAAGATACGCGTCTTCCAAATTTGGCTCAACGGATTCTGCGTTAACCATTTGGCTATCGGCCAAGAATCGGGCACGTATGCCGCCAGGCGCACGAACGTGGGTGATCATTTCCAGATCTTTGTCCATCAGTTCAAACTGATTTTCACTGATGACAGCTTCCCAGACACGCCCACTCGCAAGATTTCGCATATCCGAGGGTGTGCCCGTATAAACCAGTTCGCCCTTATTTAGCACGGCAAGCCTGTTACAACTGCCCGAGATATCTTCCACAATATGTGTTGAAAAAATAACAATATGGTCTTGGCTAAATCGTGCCAATAGATTTCTAAAACGAATGCGCTCCAAAGGGTCAAGCCCTGCTGTTGGTTCATCAACAACAATTATCTGGGGCAAATGTAAGAGGGTCTGTGCAATGCCTACGCGTTGTTTCATACCGCCAGAAAAGGAACCTATCAAATCGTTTTTTCGCTCATCTAGATTAACTTGCTCTAAACATTCTGAAACACGATGACGCCGTTTCGCACCATCTTTGAAACCTTCCAACAAGGCACGGTACTCCAAATAGTCGTAGGCAGTCATATGATTGTACAACCCAAAGTGCTGTGGTAAATAACCAATCACACCTTGCAAGCCATCTTCGCGCAACATATTTTGACCATTTACCACGATGGATCCATAACTTGGCATCAATACCTGACAAATAATGCGCATCATTGTCGTCTTTCCAGCCCCATTGGGGCCTAATAAACCAAACATGCCCCGTTCGATTTCCAAATCAACCCCGTTCAGTGCGCGAAACTCTGGTTTTGGCATACCAATGAGTGGCACGGAAGTCGCACTTCGATAAACCAAGCCCTTTGCGCCGGCCAAACGCCCTTCGAAATTTTCGACATCAACTTTTCCGGAACGCACCCTATTGACTAAGCATTTGATTAGATTCACAAACAAATAGAAGGCCACACTGGCCAAAGTAACAGAAATCAATTGTAGACGGAGATGGATATAAAGGATAAAGCCTATTGGCAATGTGGCCCCAGCTAAGCGGTTGAACCAACGAGAACTCAATTGCCAGTTGAGGAGAAGCAGCCCGTCTTTAAGTAATCTTCCAACAACGACCCAGGTGATCAAACTGATACAAAAAATCCAAACAGCATCGGCAAAATACATATGCAAATATACAAGCAGCCCGAGTAAGGGCAGCTTCCACCAAAAAGAGTCTCGAGTGTCCAGTTTGTCTGTCGTTGAACCAGCGTCCAACCGATCTCCACGCCGTTGAAACCGGAGCCACTCCTGTCTAAATTTTCCAGGGGCCCCATAGATTTTTGTTAGGTTTCTCAACTGTATCACAGCGACACTGTCAAAGCGCTTTTTGGCAGCTTTGCGCGATTTTTTGATGCGTCCGAAGACCCAGAGAATGCTTAAAAAACCAAACCAAATCGGCACAACCGAAAGCGTTGTTATAAATAGGCTTTGGTAATAATTATCTATAGAATAAACAGACCCAATCGTGGCAATACTGCCTAAACCTATACCAACCAAACCGATATCTCTTAACCAGTCTTTGACTTGATCTAAGCCCATATATACAACAGGTATAAATATGAGGGTTGAAACCATTGACACAGTAAGGCCCCCCAACACAGTTATTGCAAAGGGGGGCCAAATCTCATAATCGCCGCCAAATGTCAAAGCTAAGGGCATCACTCCCAAAAGGGTCGTTGCTGAAGTCATGAGAATAGGTCGAACACGTGACTTTCCCGCTACAATCACCGCGCGTTCGCGTCTAAAACCGTGTTCGGCGCGCAGTGTATTAATTGCATCAATGAGCATGATACCATTGTTTACAGCGATGCCAAGCAACACAATAAAACCCAAAAGGGCCATTGGGCCTTCTTGTTGGGTTAACCCCGTACCCGAAAGAATCAGCGCCCAACAGGATCCGACGATGGCCGTTGGTATGGTGCACAGAATGACAATAGGAGCAGAAAAAGATTCGAACAAGGACGCCAAAATCATATAGATCAGAAGCCCGGCGATGCCCATCATCCAATAGTAAATGGTCTCTTCTTCGGCTTCAACAATCTCAATACTGTAACCCTCTGGCAAAACCATCTCTTGTACGACCTCACGGATCAACAATCGGGCAGCTTCTAATGCGGGTTGTGCGTCTAAGATTTCGGTGGTGAACTGATAGGAAACCAGTGCCCGACGTGATTGATCGGTTCGCAAAATCATGCTGCGCCCCTGATCGGTTCTTACATGCGCAATCTCATTTAGAGGTACATAACTCCCATTTGGGGAAATGATGGGCAGTGTGCGAAAGGCTTGTAGGCCCATGCTCTCGGTTTTGGGGTCTTCAACGCTGCGGACATCGATGGCCACTTCTAAACCCGACGCCGTTAAATATGGCACAGTCGTTTGGAAACCATCCGCTCTGGCATCCCCTACAGTTGATAAGACGGTCTGCACGTTGAGCTGACGATCAAACATCATCGCTTCATCAGGTAGAACTTGGACTTCGGAGGCACTGCGTTCTACGTCTGGACGCACAGAATTTGGATCGATCACTTCCTCAAGCTCTTCCAGCCGAAACCCCAAATCATCTGCCAACATTTGCAGCACTGAAAAGTCATGCCCACGAATAACAGCCTGCTCAGTCTGCGGTGTACCCGTTAGATTAAACCCTCCGGAAGACCGCCCGGTGCCACCGCCGCCGCCTCGCCCACCACCCCTTCCCGTGCGAACAGGCGCGTCATATCCAATAACCGCATCTCCAATTTCAGCTAATTTTTCGTCTAGATTTTCTTTAATCTGGTCAACAGTAACTTGCTTTGGCCGTTCGACCAAGTCATTGAGCATAACGGTCACACTTGCCTGATTCTCTTGAACACTGGTTAGGAAACGCTTCAGACCTGGCACATCTCTAATAGCACTTTCAACTTCGGTTACGACAGCATCCGTAGCTTCTAACGTGGCGCCTTCGGGTAGACTGATATAGGTCGTAAATTGAGACTCTTCCTGGCGAACGTCTTGCTGAAGCATAAAGAAAAAGGATATCCCTAAGGTTCCCGCAAAAATTAAGACTACTGCGATTGTTACCCAAGCCCTATGCCTGAGGCCAGCCTTCAACAAAACAGTATATTTTTCTAAGAGAATCCCGGTTCCTGTTGGCGGTCGAGACACATTAGACAATGTGAAAGCAGAAAGAGCTGGCACCAAAGTCAGTGCCACCAACAAAGATGCCAACAACGGGAAGGTCATGGCCAAAGCGAGTTCTCTCAAAATATCTTGTGCGTCACTTTGAATAAAAATAACAGGCAAGAAGACAGTTACCGTGGTTGCTGTTGCCGCCAAAACGGCTCTAGAAACCTCCTCGGTTCCTTGTCGCGCAGCTTCAATAGGCGATTTGCCCAACTCAAAATGCTTAAAAATGTTTTCCATCACAACAATGCCATTGTCGGTCAACATCCCAACCGCCAAAGCAAGGCCGCACAAAGATAAAACGTTTAAACTGAGATCCCAGGCATACATCAAATTGAACGTGACCAACAATGACGCTGGAATGGCCAATAAGAGGACAACAACAAAACGAAGGTTCCGCAAAAAAAGAAAAAGGACAAAAAGCCCCAAAGCTCCTCCTACCATGGCCGCTTGCTTGAGCGTATCTAAAGCCCCTTCCATCATTTCTGCTTGGCTGTTGCTAATGACAAGTTCTATTTCTTCTGAGGCGAAATCTTTATTGATTCTCTCAATGGCCGTTTCTACAAGGCGTGAGACTTCAATGAGATTGGCCTCATCATCTTTTTGAATGCGAACACCAATGGAGGGTTTCCCATTGACCCGTTGAAAGTCGGTTTGGGTTTGTGATCCATAACGAATGTTTGCGATATCCCCCAAATGCAACGGAATATCCGGCTTGATGACAACTTCTCCAATTTTCTTCAAGTCATCAAACTGCTCGTGCATACTCACAGATAAAGCCTGTGAGCCATTGTAGACACGACCTAAGTATTGACGTCGTTGATTTGCGGCATTGAGTCTGTTTCGAACGTCTGTTAATGACAATTGATGCGCTTGGAGCGTCAGCGGGTCTACAATTATTTCAATGGCTTCTCGACGCCCACCCAAAATTTGGGCAGACACCACGCCTTCTACAGCTTCTAATTCCGGACGGATTTTTTCTTCCGAAAACTCTCTTAACCAGTTCAAATCTCCGTCACCTAATACATTAAGCTGCATAATGGTGGCACTCAAATCACTTGAATCAAAGCGTTGGACATTGACCCGTGTTCGTTCAGGGAATTCAGACTGGAGCCGGCTCATCCTGTTTTGCAACTGCAAAAGAGCAAACTTCATATCGGTATCTGGTGCATAGGATATTCGAATATTTCCAGAATTGGCTCTGCAAGACGATTCCATTACTTGCACACCATCCAATTTGCCAATCTCTCCTTCGGCAACGATCACCATTTCACGCTCAATCTGTTCGGCAGATGCCCCATTGAGGTTAAACGTTACAAAAACCTCTGGAAAGATCAGTTCAGGAAAGAGTTGTAAAGGCAAACGCATCCAAGAGATCACGCCCAGAATGGCCAGAGCAAGAAAAAACATAGTTGTCGTCACCGGACGACTTACGGAAAAACCCGTCAATGTCATGGAGAGGGTCTCCCGCGCAGCCGATCGATTGTTTCATACATCACGGGAATAAGAACGAGGGTCATCAGGGTGGAAGTCAGCAAACCGCCAATTACTGCAACAGCCATTGGTGCGCGCAGTTTGGCCCCTTCGCCCACTCCCAGGACCATCGGCAAGAGTGCCAAGATCGTGGTTGCACTGGTCATGAGTATCGGGCGCAATCTGTCTTGGGCACCGTGCAATACAGCCTCACGTAGGGAAAGGTCTTGGCGCAACTGGTTGATCCTATCTACCAGCACAATGGCGTCATTCACCGCAATGCCTCCCAACATAATAATGCCAATATAGGCCATTACACTTAAGGGTTCTTGCACAATGAAAAATGCGAAGACAACGCCAATTCCTGCCAATGGCACAGACAGCATAACCGTGAATGGATGCAGCAAAGATTCAAACAAAGACGCCATAACCATATAGACCAGAACAATGGACAAAATCAGTGCAAACTTAAGATTGTCGAAGGATTCTGACCGTTGTCTCTCTTCGCCACCCATCGTAATTCGGTAGCCGCTGGGCACCGCCATTTGTGCGGTCACTTGATTAATCTGTTCTATGGCACTGCTCAAGGAAAAACCCTCGGGTACGTAGGCAGAAATTCGGCCAACTCGTTTCTGGCTTTCGCGTAGAATCTCACGTGGACCTTCGATAATTTGCATGTCAGCAACATCACCCAAAGTCAAGATTGCGCCACTGGTTGACTCTATGCGCAATGAACCCAACTCTTTTAGATTAACATCTGCGTACTTCACCCTGATATCTCTCGTGCGTTGATCTTTGGAAAGTTCACCAGCAATCTCACCAGAAAGTTGTCGATCTAAGGTACGGCTGATGGTTTGTGTGTTTAACCCGAATGCTGCTGCGACCTCTTCGCGAATCTTGAGATCTACCTCGGGCTGCCCCCCTTGGAAACTGGTCTGGACGTTGTAGATCGCAGGCAAAACTTCCATTCGAACGCTCAGGTCGGAAGTAAGTCGTGTGAGAATATCGATATTGTCACCACTTACTTCCAGTTGGATAGGCGCATCTTGACCCCCCATAACACCTTCGAGTGCCGTTTCGTGCAGCTGATATTTGAGTTCTACATTTGGCAGATCGCGAAGGTGCGTATCCATCGCATCGACAATTTCACTCACCGTGTGGACACGTTCTTGTGCCAAAGCAACGATAACACTCGCCCTATTTGGCCCCGTCGGCTCACCGGCACCAGAAACACGCGAAGGGTCAACACCCGACCTGATATAGACGTGTGAGACATTTGCGCTCCCAACCTCGGTTACGATTTGACCGACACGCTGGGACACCTTATCTGTGAGTTCCAACCGTGAGCCTTCTGGGAGTGCCATGTCTATTTGAAACAGACCTTGGTCTTCCCTCGGAATGAACTCCGTTTCGAGGGTTTTGAATAACCCTACAGTTGTGAGAATCAGGAGGAAAGTTGTACCACCTACCAAAAGCTTGTGATTCAACACACCAGACAAAAATTTGCCATAACGCTCGGAGCGTAGGCCTGTTCTGTTGTGCTTTGGAACTTTTTTAAGGAACCGTGCAGTTAGCATAGGAACCGTTGTCATAGCTACAGCCAACGAACAAATCAATGAATAGGCAACTGTCCATGCTTGATCTTGAAACAACTCCCCAGCCAAACCTTGTACATAAACAATGGGTAAAAAAACTGATACGGTGGTCAACGTGGATGCCAAAATTGCAACGCCAACCTCACTGGCACCTTTTGCAGACGCCGTCTTAGAATCTGCACCTGTCTCAAGATGGCGGTAAATGTTCTCGATCACCACGATGGCGTTATCGACCAACATCCCTGACCCGAGCGCCAACCCACCTAAGGTCATAATATTGAGGGTCAAATCTTGAAAATACATCAAGGTAAAAGTTGCCAAAATGGATATGGGAATCGCGACACCAATAACCAATGTGGCCGTCCAACTTCGCAATGCAATCAACAAGACACCAATCGCAAGAATGGCGCCATAGAGCGCAGATTCTTCAACCTCACCAATTGCATCTTCGATGAAACGCGCCTGATTTTCTACGGTTACGAACTCTAAACCTGGCAAATCTGCCATTAAATCATCTAAAGCACTCAGAACAGTATTCACAACAGTTACCGTATTGCTGCCAGCTTCTTTGTAAATTGCCAGACCAACACACTCTTGACCATTTAGACGCACAATGGTCTCTTGCTCTTGGTAGACCAATGCCACATTGCCAATATCTCTAACTCTCACTGGCACACGCAAAGTCCCAACCGCAGATCCGCTCTCGCGCCGTTCACCCACAATGAGTTCCCGAACATCATCTGCGTCTTTTAACCTGCCCAAAGCTTTCACCAAAAACGATTGCTGTCCTTCTCGTAATGTGCCACCAGAGATATCAGAGTTGGCCGCTTGTATGCGATCTACAACAGAATTTGAGGAGAGTCCAAAAGCCTCCAAAAGATAGGGGTCTAAAGTTACTCTCACTTCCATTACAGCCCCGCCCTCCAACTCTGCAGACGCTACTCCAGCAAGCGATTCCAACTTGGACTTAACCAACGTCTCAACTGTGCCAACCAAGGCATCCAAATCATCATCAGCCACGATTGCCAACCGCATGACAGATGACGCTTGGGGGTCTTCACGTGACACATCAAGCAAAGACACTTCATCATCGGCTTCGTATGTGGCTACTTTTTTTTGAACGTCCAAAAGAGCAAAATCCATATCCGCATCCCACGAAAATTCTGCGACAACCACGGCTTGGCCAGAGCGTGTAACAGAGTAGACACGTTTTACCTGGCGAACGGTACTGATATCACGCTCAATTCGCCGGGTAAATCGCTCTTCCATTTCGCGTGGGGCTTTGCCTGGCGCTCTTAGATCGATGGTGACCACGGGTGTTTGAAGGTCGGGTAACAGGTCTGTGCCCAACCGGTCAAAAGAGATCCAGCCCAATAAAACAACCGCCAAAGTGGCCATTGCAATGGTGACAGGATATCGCGTAGAAAATTGGGAGAGCGACATGCCCTAATTCTCCTTACTTGTCACACGGACTCGAGTACGCGGTCTTAAGGTTTCATAATTACTGGTCACAAGCCGTTCTCCAACGTCTAATCCAGCCAGAATTTCTACATTGACCTTATCCTCTAAACCCGTTTCCACTTCCCTTTGTTGCGCCCGTCCTTCTTCTTCAATGAACACAACTTTTTGACCCCGACGACGTTGTACCAACTTCCGAGAAACGAGAACAGCATCTTCCCTTGATTCTGTAATGATGTCTGCTTGGATGAACATGCCTGGTCGCAACAACAACTCTGAATTACCAACGGTGCCTACCGCCCGAAAAGTACGGGTCGCGGCGTCCAATACCGGGTTGATGCTTGTAATCTCGCCGTCAAAATGTTGTTCGGGAAATGCGTAGTTACGCACTCGCAAAGGTTGACCAATGTTTACCTTGCTGATTTGAGCATTCGGAATTTGGATATCCACCAGCACTTTGGAAAAATCAACAATTTTTACGATCTGAGTATTTTGATTTACCAAGGTACCTTGCGTAATATCTGAAACTTCTGACAACACCCCTTCGATGGGCGCTCTGAGTGTTGTTTTATCGATTTGAATGCCTGCATCTTCGAGACTGGACTTTGCATCTTGCCATGCTTTTCTGGCATTTTCGACTTCCATCTCTGTTGTTAGACCCCGCTTAAACAGAAGGGTCTGTTCATCCAAGGATTTCTGTGCAGTCACTAAAGCCAGCTTCTTTGACGAACTGCGTACGCCCACGACCCATTCTTGGTTTTTTAGTTGTGCGACTACTTGCCCTCGTTTAACGGCAGTGCCTTCTGTCACCACCCTGTCGTTGACCATGGCAAAATAAAGGTCTCCACGAATTTCTGTGGTTATTTGGGCCTCACGAATAGGACGCAGCGTACCTGTTGCCGAAACAACAGATTCGATTGTTCCAGACTCAACCGGCGAAACCGTAATCGGCACGGTTAGATCGACGGTGCGCTGTTCGGTTTGCCTGCTACAACCACCAAAGAGTGTTAAGATTACCATGAACACTCCAAACCCCCGGCGCATCATGCAACCACCTCCCAATTAAAGATGTTGAAACGAAATTGAAGAATAAAAATGATCTCTATTACTTGGAACTAAAAACCCGAACTATTGCCGCCACGTCCACCGCTTCGCCCGCCACCAGAGCCCCCGCGCCCCCCACCTCTTCCACCTCGTCCCCCAAAACTCCAGGTAGGCATATCATCCTCATAGGAGTCGGCTGGTCGGTTTGGATCTATGAACCGCCAACGAATCGCATCCGCATAAAGCCGGCCAGATGAGAGATCCGGTAATTCTACCATCCCTATATCACCCTTCTCAAATTTGTAACGCCCCAAATTATTCCACCCGGCCTTCATTTTGTCGCGCTCAAAATGAAGGGTGTCTACAACGCTGCCGTGGAAAACCAATAGCGAAAATTTTTTTCCTACGCGCATTCGACGCGCCATGTTGGGATCCAAAAAATAATATGCCACATCGTATTCACCCGATTTTGGAATGGGCGTTGACCAAATGGCAGGTTGGGCACCATCGCCCGGGTTCTTGTATCTATAATTGGTCTCATAACGCCCAAAAGCCATCGTCATCGTACGTTCACGCCAATTCCCACCTTTTAACTCAGGCCGCAGGTATTTCCGAATTCTTCTGACCGGCATCTCAAAACCATCATCGTCATTGTCAACAATGAGTTCGATAAATGTTTCTTCCGAATCTGTGACATCTTTTATATACGACTCAGGAAAACCAGTCATGACTTTGTCTGGTACACGAACGGGTGACATAAGCGTACGCCTGTTGCGCGCAAAAAATGGCTCAACCATCACCCTAAAAGGTTGTTCCCACATCACCATCCCCACCTCCACCTCTTGGCCCCCTTCAATTTCAATTCCCTTCACTGCTTCATCACCTCGCCCCATGCCTGTGATTTGCACAAAACCCCGGCCAGGTTCACCATTACGAATGCGCACAACCAACTGATAAACAACCATCCCAAAACCATCGTCCACTTTGTTTGCCACAACGCGTGTAAGCGTATATCCAGGAACATCCGTACTGTATAACCAATCTTGCATTAACTTCTTTAGATTTTGGTTTGACTCATTTGCTGTGGTATCACCAACTGCAGCCCGCTCAAAAGAGGCAAAATCAATATCCTCATATGCATATTCTTCTTCAATGTCTTCTACTAACCCCAGGAACGCGTCATCGCCCAAATAGGCTTTTAACATTTTGAACATCGCGGGACCTTTAGCTTCTACAACTTGTCGATAGAGTTTCGCTTCTTCGTTTGGGTCTAATTCGGCAAAAGATCTTTTTTGCATCTTGGCAACAAGCGTATCCCAAGCGGCGCTACTGCCTCCTGAAGTTGGGCGACGAAAACCGCCACGTCTTCGACCTCCGCGCCCCCCACTTGAATAAAGTGCCGTCTGCAAGTTACTGCTCAGGTCTTGTTGTAAAAACATGGGCATGCCTTGTTTAACCAAAGCGTAATGCTCACCAGAGAATGACTTATTGAAGGACCACAACTGTACGACCGGACTGCGAAATACACCCGATTGGGTCCCGCCAGCACTTCCTCCAGTATTAAAAAAGGTTCTCATCACGGCTCTAACAAACAGATCCCGTTTGATTTGCTTTGGTTCTCGATTTCCTCGGTTGCGTTTTTGTTGGGAATCAAAATCGCGCTTCAAACGGAGTCTAAAGAGTGTATCCTCTTCCACCATCAGTACACCAGGAAACGTTAACCCTCCTGTTTCTTCCCACCCCTCAAAATACCATTGTATCTGAAGCGGAGCTTCGACAACTGACAACCGAGAATAGGGGTAGTACAAACCCGATTCTTGTTCCATCGCGTCAATCATTTGTTCTAAGGCTTCAACCACTTCGTCTTTGGCGTCTTCGAAAAAACGAATATGCTTCTGATGGGATGGGTGCACATAAAATGCGCAGTCTATGTTGTGTATCTTGGCCTCTACTTTGACATACAACCCCGCATTGAGAGACAATTGCGAAACCGGTTTATCCGCAACCCATTTTTGGATCACCCTTTTGCCTATGGTGTCTGTCTGTGTAGGCGCACCTTGTGTTATGATCTCTAAGCCTTTCCGAAACGTAAACAAAAGATCTGCCGTC
>JABIFK010000051.1 GCA_018650745.1 Candidatus Latescibacterota bacterium
ACGCATGGATCTCCCAAAGGAAGAAATTGACGCGGTTGTCTTCTTGGTCCAATATCACCTCAACATGTCTGACATTTCCCAACGCCGCGACCTTTCAGACCAAGCGCTCATTGCAGACTTTGCATCCCTATTTGAACACCCCGATTTGTTGCGCATGCTCTATGTCTTAACCTATGCCGATCTTTCGGCCGTAACACGAACAGCCTGGACAGCCTGGAAGGGCTACCTCTTGCGCGAATTGTATGAAAAAACGTTTGATGCGCTCACCCCAAAAAGCACCAACGCCGCAGATGTCGCCCGTGAAGACATCCAAGAACTCATTGCACACACGGGAGACCAATTTTCTTACAAACAATTGACAAACCACCTCAACAACATGCCGCCCAGGTATCCCAGCCAAAACAGCGCCCAAGAAGTCACACAACATTTGCGCCTCATAGAAAATTTGGGCAAAGAACCTGTGGGCATATCTGTAGCACCCAGTGGCCTCTTTTCAGAAATCATCATTTGCACACACGACAAACCCTTTCGTTTGTCTGAGATCTGTGGTGTATTGGCCACCAATAACATCAACATCTTTAGTGCACAAGCCTATACCAGGCGTGATGGTATTGTCATTGATGTTTTTCAAGTAACCAGTCCAGAAAACACCCCTGAAATTAGTCAGGATCTACAAAAAGGTATTGAGCACACACTCATTGAAGTATTTCGAGAAAAAGTGCACGTTGATGACCTCTTTGCCAAATATCAACAACGTTGGTCACGCCGGCGCCAGCCAACAATCCCCATTTCGACAGAAGTGACCAGTGACAATGAAGCCTCAGAAGAGTATACAATTCTCGATATAACGACCCAAGACGGGATTGGCTTGTTGTATACCCTTACTCGTGCGCTATCAAAACTTGGCCTCGATATTTATACGGCCCGCATTGGCACACAAGCAGATCGTGCAGTTGATGCTTTTTATATTCGGAAAAATGGCAAAAAAATCACCGATCCCAACGATATCCAACAGATTTCGGAGCAATTAACCCAAAGTTTGTAGTTGCATTCTGAGGCGTCCACATGGGCTTTCTTCCTGTTTTTGCTTGACAAACAGCATTGTTTGCTTTAGCTTCACCACATCTTCATAAATATCTGCGCTTATAATACCTCTTCAATTGTTGATCTTCGATTTACCCTCTCATTTACAGCGCTTTACAATCCTACACAAAAGTAACAAATCTTAAAACATTCCAAAAAAACAAACATCTACCCAAATCCCCCAACCCCTGTGCGTATGTACGCGCCTATAAACGGCTTGCATACCACCACACAAACACACCGGAGTGCCATGTATGGCTGTTGCCGAAGACAAAATGGACATTATTGAGCTGCAAAAGCTGACCATTCCAGAGCTCAACAAGCAGGCGCAAAGCCTAAATATTCAAGGGTATAGCGGCCTGCGAAAACAAGAACTTATCTTTACGATCCTTCAGGCACAAACCGAAAAAAGTGGCCTTATTTTTGCCCAAGGTGTGCTGGATATTCTCGAAGATGGATTCGGTTTTCTCCGGTCTCCCAATTACAACTACATGCCTGGCCCAGACGATATCTATGTCTCGCATTCACAAATCAAACGATTCAACTTGCGCACGGGCGATACCATATCGGGGCAAATTCGTCCACCGCGTGGCGATGAGAAGTATTTTGCCCTAATTCGTGTAGAAGCCGTCAACTTTGAGGATCCCGAAAACGCCAAACAAAAAATCCTCTTTGACAACCTCACCCCCTTACACCCTCAAGACCGAATCAACCTTGAACACGACCCCAAAGACATGTCCACACGCATCATGAATTTGCTCACCCCCATTGGCAAAGGTCAACGGGGTATGATCGTTGCCCCGCCATTTACGGGCAAAACGATGCTCTTGCAAAAGATTGCCAATGCAATTACCATTAACCACCCCGAAGTGACCCTCATTGTCTTGCTAATTGATGAACGCCCCGAAGAAGTCACCGATATGCAACGCTCCGTCAAAGGCGAAGTGATCAGCTCAACCTTTGACGAACCGCCACAGCGACACGTTCAGGTGGCAGATATGGTCATTGACAAAGCAAGGCGTTTGGTTGAACATCAGCACGATGTGGTTATCCTCTTAGATAGTATTACCCGTTTGGCACGTGCTTATAATATGGTTGTGCCACACAGTGGTCGTATTCTTACTGGGGGGCTCGACTCAGCAGCCATGCAATGGCCCAAACGGTTTTTTGGAGCTGCACGCAACATTGAAGAAGGCGGTAGCCTTACCATTTTATCAACTGCGTTGGTTGAAACGGGCAGTCGGATGGATGAAGTGATCTTTGAAGAATTCAAAGGCACCGGCAACATGGAACTCAAACTCGACAGACGCCTCTCAAACCGACGTGTGTATCCTGCCATTGAAGTCTCACAGTCAAGTACCCGCAAAGAAGAACTCTTGATGTCCGAAAAAGAACTGAAACGCGTTTGGATTTTGCGCAAATTGCTCAATCAAATGCAGGTTTTGGATGCGATGGAGTTTTTAAGTGAAAAAATGAAAGAAAACGATACAAACGAAGAATTCCTCGATGCCATGAATGAGCCCGTTCTGTAGCAAATGCCTGCGTGATGGATTGAAGCAAAGCCCAAACAGATAGACTTTTTACTGTGATGTGAATCTGATTCTCATTAATTTGGGCCTTTAATTTGGACTATCATTTGCATTTTTTAAGGTATTTTTATATATTTTAAGTCTTCTGCCGATATTTATTGGCCTTTTAATATATAAACAGTTGTTTTAAAAACACTTTTACCCAAAAAGGGATTCAACATGAAACCCGATATTCATCCCGATTATTTCGATGTGGTTTTTGAAGATTCAAGTGCAGATCCTCCTTTTCGTGTTAAAACACGTTCAACACGTACGTCTGAGGAAACCACCGAATGGGAAGACGGTAACACCTATCCGTTAATCAAAGTTGAAATCAGTTCTGCTTCTCATCCATTTTTCACTGGCAAAATGATGCTTATTGATACAGCCGGTATGGTGGAGCGCTTCCGTCGCCGTTATGGCATGAAAGAAGACGCAGCCAATGATGAAAATGCAGAAGAAGCAGTAGCTACAGAAGAAGTAGCGACAGAAGCTTAGCCGGCTAAAAGACCATAAAAAGGGTGGAGCAGTCACCACAAGGTGACTGTTTCACCCTTTTTGCATGAATTAACTACGGTAAGACGTAAAAGGTTAGTGGTGAAAACTTACCAATTATCGTTTTTGATCTCACATCTTACCTCTTGATTTGACCTTTTCCATCTCACATAGGATGATACCGCCATGTTTGAACAACTTGCAAATATAGAAACGCGTTATCAAAATGTAGGTGAAGAAATGGGACGCCCTGAAGTGGCGTCAAACCCAGATCTCTATCGTAAATTGAGCATAGAATATCGCGAACTGGAAGAGATTGTGGGCGTTTTTCGGGACTATAAGGTGGCCAAAACAGGCCTCAAAGAGGCCGCAGAAATCATTGTGGCAGCTGAAGACGAAGAGCTTGTTGAAATGGCACAAATGGAACAGGAAGAGTTGGAGCAGCAAGAATTGGATCTGGAAGAGCGACTTAAATTCTTGCTCATCCCCAAAGACCCCAATGACAACAAAGACAGTGTGGTAGAAATACGCGCAGGGGCCGGTGGTGACGAGGCCGCGCTTTTTGCAGCTGATTTGTATCGTATGTATTCACACTATGCAGAAAACGTAGGTGGTAAACACGAAATTTTAAGCTCCAACCCAACAGGTATTGGCGGATATAAAGAAGTTATCTTCTCTGTAACCGGCAAAGATGTCTATGGCAAGCTCAAATATGAAAGCGGTGTCCACCGTGTGCAACGCATCCCAGAGACAGAGTCCAGTGGCCGCATTCATACCTCAACAGCCACAGTAGCCGTTTTACCCGAAGCAGAAGATGTGGATGTTCAAATAGATCCCAATGAGTTAAAAATTGATGTGTATCGCTCCTCTGGGCCAGGTGGGCAAAGTGTGAACACCACCGACTCTGCCGTGCGCATCACCCACCTGCCCTCTGGGCTTGTGGTTTCTTGCCAAGATGAAAAGTCACAGCTCAAAAATAAAGCCAAAGCACTTAAGGTTTTGCGTTCTCGCCTTTTGGACATAGCCATTCAAGAACAACAATCTAAAATGGCAGCAGACCGCAGATCGCAAGTCGGCACAGGCGATCGCAGCGCAAAAATTCGCACCTACAACTACCCGCAAGGTCGGATCACAGACCACCGCATTAAACTCACGTTGCACCGTTTAGAAGAAGTGCTCAATGGCGACCTTACTGAACTTATTGACGGGTTGCGCTTGGCAGATCAAACCGAAAAACTCA
>JABIFK010000463.1 GCA_018650745.1 Candidatus Latescibacterota bacterium
CCACCAAACAACGCGCGTCCTATTTTTATATCACCCGCATCAGCATGTACTGCTTCAACTTCGGCACCTTCACGCTGCCAAGACTGTATATATCCTACAAGCAGATCGATTTCTTCAGTCGACAAATTGCCTTTTCCGGGCCCCCATGCAGGCATCGTTGACCCACTTCGACCGTGCAAAATAATCGACCGATAATAATCTGCATCAGCTGCAGCCAAAGCATCTGCATTATTCAACGCCGGTGTGCGAATACCCGGCACTTCGCTTTGTTCGCCATTCATGCCATGGCACGATGCGCAATTCTTTCGATACAAATGTTTGCCCGTCACTTCGACGTGTGCAACCTTGTTTTCAAAGGATCGATATTCTGGTACACGCACAGGGCGACGCAACGACAACATATACGCTGTCAACGCATTGGCCTCAGATACACCCAAGTCCATATCTGGCATCAGGGTTCCAGGTGAAATTTCACTCGGCTCTAAGAAATGTTTCCGAAGCCAATATTCTATCTCGCGGGGTTCATCTTTTGCAAAATGTGAGAAATCAAATTCATGTCGGGTTTTATCACCGACATAGGTCAAGTCAGGCCCCAACGTCCCACCTTTGCCTTGTAACAAATGGCAACCAAAACACCCTTTGCTCTCTGCCAACATCTTGCCCAACACCACTTGCTCACTTAATGTGCTTCGACCATCTGCATCGGCCTGCACCAATAACCCGCCCTGCAAAACATCTATCTCATGGCAGCGCGTGCATGCGGCCTTCATATTTTCTTTCTTTAACAACGGATAATCCCAAAATGGTGCACGGCCATGAGCATCCTCAATTTCGGTTGCCAGACCTTGTCCTTGATGACAAATCGTACACCCAAATTTGGACGGATCGTGAATTGCCAAATAACGCCCAGGATGTGTCTTAAAAGGCAGAGATTGATCTGCCATACGAGGGTCATCAATGCCCAAGTGGCACGTAATACACCGATCGGTTTTGTTCAACTCAGGCACAACGTTTTGCCTAAAATGAACAGCAAACTGATCGGCAATATCACGTCCTTGCGCGTTGGTTGCTTTTTCTTTTAGAACTGTGGCATATTGATTTTGCAGTATTTGCCAATCGGCCAAAAAGTTCTCTCGAACAGCTGCTACAATAAGTACGACCAATGTTGTCACACTGACAACCAAGAGCCATACTTTTGATCGATGTTCCATTTTTTCAATATCAAATTGTTTAGGCATACTCATCGTCCTATCGAAACAGGATCTCTCATTTTAGAAAACCAACCGGAAACTTATTCTTACCATTCATTTTTTCAGAATTATGCCAACGCCATTTCTTCAACTCAATGCGTTGGCCACAAACCACTGTGCCAATAAAAGCCCCAGTTGGGACCGCGTAAAAATGTGCCCACATAAGTCAAAATCACAAACCCAACCACAAAACTGGTAAACAATGCAATGGCTCCCATGCGGGTTGAGCTTTCTCTTTGCAAAATAAAAATGGACCACAGTGCATAAGCCAACGTCAACAATGTACCAGGGTTTACAAAAATGATGACCAGTTGTGAAATATTGGGAAACCAAGCACGCAACCACCCAAAGTTCACAGGAATCGCCACGGACAACACGGCCAACACGGCGGCAAAAATCACACTGTGAAGTGCGACTTTTTTTCCACGCTTACCGCTAAGATACACGCCCGCTGGTTCCTCTTCTCTATCCAGATAAGGAATCAAAGCCAAACCAATTACAACCACCAGTGGAATAATCAAGCCACCCATAAAAGCCGAATAAGAAACCATTTCTTGCAGGCCCAAAAAATACCACGGTGCTTTGGCGGGGTTTTCGGGAATAGACGGATTGGCTTGCTCTTTAAGCGGAGCATCGAACAACAACCCCAGCAATACGCACACGGCAGCAGTAGCCATAAACACCACCAATTCGGCACGCAACAAATGGGGCCAACTGGGCAATGTATTTGCAGGGTCTTGATTCGTAGCTGGGGTTCGATCGCGCACAACACACATCAACCCATAACTTTTACGAGGTGCATCCTCTGGTTTTTGGGGTGTATTTTCTTCCACCGAAACCCCTTTACCTGCTGCTGTTGGTGTGCCATCTGGCCGCCCCAAACCGCCATCTTTGCGAATGCGCCAAAAATGCACACCCAACAGAGCCACAACGGCCAAAGGCAAAACCATAACATGCAACATATAAAACCGAATCAATGCTTCTTCACCCACCTGAGAGGCACCCAACAACAATTCTTTTTGCAAACCGCCCGGATCAAAATATGCTGTGATGCCCAAGACATCGGTCAGCTCTTGTGGAGAGGCTGCAATATTGGCCCCAATGGTAATGGCCCAATAAGCCAACTGATCCCACGGCAATAAATAACCTGTAAATGACAAAGCCAATGTCAGCACAAACAAGCCCATGCCCATAAGCCAATTGTATTCACGTGGTGCTTTGTAACTGGCCGTATAAAAAACCCGAAACATATGCAACAACACACCCGCCACCATCAGGTGTGCCGCCCAACGATGGATATTGCGAATAAACCGACCCGTGGGCACCACAAAGTGAATATCTTTAATGCTGTTATAAGCTTCTGCCACAGACGGTTTGTAATACACCATCAACAACACACCCGTTATGACCAATATGAAAAAAAATGACAAAGTGGCGACACCCATTGCCATAGTGGTACTAAACTTGAGCGTACGCACATGCACCCGTGTTGCATGGATATGTAAAAACACATTGGCAAAAATAGCCTGTGATCGGCTGCGATCCGTTGAAGGTGTCTCGTGCCGAGATGCCGACTCTTTTAAATTCTGTGGCAACGCTTTTAAATTGTCCCAAAATGTTCCGAGCCCTGTCGCGCTCATATCGTC
>JABIFK010000050.1 GCA_018650745.1 Candidatus Latescibacterota bacterium
CGCCGATGACGACAGCAGCAATAACTTCCAGCTCAAGGCCTGTTCCTCGTAAAGGGTCAACACTCTTTAATCGTGCTGTCTGAATAATGCCGGCAACTGCCGCCAATCCACCAGAGATCACAAAGTTGGTCACGCGGATTCGATCAATGTTGATGCCCTGAAGGCGTGCAGCCTGCGCATTACCACCCGTTGCAAAGGTGGCATTGCCAAATCGGGTTTTCGTTAAGATGACTGCAAAAATGGCTGTCAACAAAAACCACCACAAAATTCCTGCCCGATAATTGCCTGGAATGAATTCTAAACGGCCATTCAAGGCATGAAAAATGTCTATTGGAATTGAACCAGAATTAAGTGTTGTCATGAGGGTATAGGAAAGACTGATCAGAGAAACGATGAGGAGGCTGATTATTGCGAGGTGGCTTTTCTTCTTCGTGCAGCGATATGAAGAGATCGTGTCTTTCAACATCCAGACAAAGAGGCCGATGAGCGCAATCCCAATAAAAAAGATCAGCCAAGTGGGAGGGCTGATGGTGGGGGGCTCACGGGAAAACTCTGAATAGCGAATGATGCGCCCACCGGCGTTTGCTGAAAGTGCAATGGCGCGATAGACAAGCATTGTACCTAAGGTGACAATAAATGAAGGTATACCTGTCCAAATAAGTAAGAGACCGTTCAGGTAGCCCAGAAGACAGCCCGAGAGCAGACCAAGTGCGCCCGCTATAATAATGTGGAGACCATTAACGGTTGCGTAAAGAAAAACCAAAGAGGCGACACCGAGGATGGAACCGACTGATAAATCGAATTCTCCCGAAATCATGAGTAATGTGATGCCTATGGCCACGATACCCGGAACGGCTTGGCTGTTGAGGATAGAAGAAAAGGCACTGTTTGAAAGGAAGGTTTCTGGTGTTACCAATGCGAAGAATAGGAAAACTGCTAGAAAACCGGCTGTGGCCCCGGCTTCGGGTGTTTTGGCAAAACGGGTGCGGAACGTGGTGAAGAGATCGGCCAAACAAACCTCCTACCGATAACCGGCTTTCATGAGTTCGACAATGCGATCTACATTTTGCGCATTGATTGCAAAGGGACCGGTTAGAACGTCTTGTGCGAGGGTCAGACCAAATTCGTTGTGGAGGTATAAAAAGGCGACTGTGAGATAGCCTTGTAGGTATGGTTGTTGATCAACGGCTTGAACCGTGTGGCCCGTGCGAATGTGATCGAATATCGCGGGGCTGGTGTCGTGAGTTGCATGTAGTATCTCGCCGGGGGTTTTGCCTTCTTCTTCTACAAAGAGATAAAAGGCGTCGGCGGGTAATGGGCCTAAGGTTGCTATGGCATTTGTCTGGGGGTGACCTAAGAAGTAGTCCTTCAGAAGGCCAGCCGATTGTTCGATGTTGTTGGAAATTGTAAGACCATCTACCGGGATGCCTTCGGGTTTGAGAATGCTTTCAAAACCGGCATAACGTGCTTCGAGACCGCTGTGGCCCAGCTCTTGAATGGGGCAAACGGCACGTTGAATTGTGATGCCTCTTTTTTTGGCTTCGGCCATAAGAGACTTGGCATTGGATTGACCACCTAGGTATTCGCTGGCTCCAATATAAAATTCGGTAGGCAAAGCTTGTGTCGTGCCGGCATCTGGGTCTGCGGTATTGAGCACAATAATGGGGATATTTAATTCATGTGCGCGCTCAATACTTTCTCGGATCGCATCGGGGTCTGGGCATGTGATGCCTATGCCATTGACCTGATTGGCGATGGCATCGTCCAGAAAGTTGGGCATGTCGGAGATTGAGAAAGTAGGATTGCTTAGCCATTGTACATCGACTTGATAACGCTTGCCTGCGTCTTCCATGCCTTTGATAACCACATTCCAAAAGGGATTGCCGGGACCGCCGTGCGTAACGAAGGCGAATTTGTATTTGGGTTGTGCGTTTGTAGGTGTTGAAATAGAGAAGAGAAGGATAGGAATGCAAAATAAAAGCAGAGATATTTTTTTACGCATGTGGGACTCCTGTTTGGCAAGAACGACTAAGAAAAGACGCGCACCAAGATAGCGACGCAAACAGGTCAAGTCAAGGATGACAAACAGGAAATGGTGTGAGGTATACAAGGGGCTTGTGTTGCGGTGGTCTGGGCTTTGGCGTGGGCTACGAGTATGTCAAGCTCTTCCGGTGTGTCCACATCAAACCAAGGCGGCACCAGGCCAAGTGTGTAGGTGTGTTTTTGGATGGCATCGATCGTTTCAGAGAATACGGTGGGGGTGCTCCAATTGATGTTGGCGAATATTTCTGGACAGGGGCGTGATAAACCGACAAGGTAATATCCGCCATCGGTGCTGGGTCCCAGTACGATATCGTTTTTTTGCAATTCTTCAAACGCTTGGGTGATGTGACTGGCAGGTAAAGACGGGATATCGGTGCCAATGAGTATCACATTTTGAGCACCTGATTTGAGTTGGTTTAAGAGGGCTTGATACATGCGTTGCCCAAGGTCTTCTTGCACTTGCGCAACGTAGTTCCACTCATTGCCAAATCTTGAACGGACAGCACCTTCTGCATCTGGGGGATCGTAAGCTATGACGCGCATGTCAATATCGATTGAACGTACGGTGTCCAACGTGTCTTTTACGAATGCGGTATATAGCTCTGCAGCTTGTGTGGGTGTATAACGCGTTTGCAACCGTGTCTTTACGGCACCAGCTATTGGGTTTTTAACAACAACAATAAGTGTATTCATAGGCTTTTGGAATCACACTTTTTCAGCCAGCATGATGAGGTGTGGGCTGTCGGTGGTAAAGTCACTCCCGTGAAAGTCGCCCCATACACCAAGCGTCTGCAATCCTACAGAAGCAAGTAACATGTCCATTTCTGTAGCCGTATAAAGGCGGATGGCGTGATGGAGATGTGTTTCCTCTCCGTCTTGAATCACTGTGACATCAACTAAAGATTGGCTGGTGAGGGAATCGAAGCTTCGTTCTTCAATAAGGGTCATATTGGGCGGGCGATAGATTTGGACGGGTGGGTTGTGGGCAATGATAAAATCGCGATTGGCCGTTTCAATCAAAAATAGCCCACCGGATTTGAGTGCATTGGATATGTTTTGCAGGACAAGGAAGTTTTCATTTTCATCATCAAAGTATCCAAAGGAAGAAAACATACTGATGATGGCATCAAACGGTAAGGCAAAGGGGAATTGGCGAACGTCGCCACGAAGAAAGGAAACATTGGTATTAGAATTGGGCAGATGCTTGGTTGCGTCTTGGAGGAGTTCTGGAGAGCGATCTAGACCGATGACATGGAGATCATTTTGTGCGAGGGGGATGGTGTGACGCCCATAACCACACCCCAAGTCGAGTAAGCGAGATTGGGGGGGCAGTTGGAGTGTATTGAGTAGGAAGTCAACTTCGAGGTTGGTGTTTGGGTGTTCGTCGAAGGCAAGGTATTCGTGTCGAAAAAAGCGATCGTACCAAGCAGATTCGGAGCCCATTTTATCCGAGCTTTTCGCGAAGGATTTGGCTGACCATTTTGGGGTTGGCTTGACCTTTTGTGGCTTTCATGATTTGGCCCATAAAGAAGCCCACCAATTTTTTATCTCCGCCTTTGTAGCGCTCTACTTCAGAAGGGCTGTCTGCTATGATTTGATCAACGATGCCATCCAACTCACTGGTGTCACTGATTTGCACCAAGCCTTGCTTTTCGACTATGCTTTGTGGCGCATCTCCGGTATCGACCATCTCGTCAAACACTTTGCGTGCAATGTTACCACTGATGGTGCCTTTGTCTATGAGTTGTAGCAGCTCTGCGAGTGACTGAGGGGTGATTTTGAGTTCACCGATGGTGATTTTCTGTTCGTTGAGCACACGCATCACATCGCCCTGCAACCAGTTGGCGGCAGGTTTTGCGCCTGCACCTGAAGATACAGTGGTTTCGAAGTAATCTGCGATATCTCGGGAAGACGTGAGGATGTCGATTTGATCACGTGAAATATCAAAATCGTTGCCGAATCGTATTTTTTTAGCTTCGGGTAATTCTGGAATCTGCTCACGAACTTTAGTGATCCACGCGTCATCTACAACCACGGGTACCAAGTCGGGATCGGGGAAGTAACGATAGTCATCGGAATCTTCTTTGGTACGCATAGGACGCAGTTGGTTTCGGTCTGGATCGAAGAGCATTGTCGCTTGTTGAATCGTTCCACCGGTTTCTAGTAGGGCAATTTGACGATCTTTTTCTGTATCAATGGCGCGCTGACAATTGCGAAATGAGTTGACGTTTTTGACTTCTACTTTGGTGCCCAATTTTGTTGAACCCACTGGACGAATTGACACATTAACATCGATGCGCATGTGGCCTTTTTCCATATCACCTTCGCACACACCCGTATAAACAAGCATTTGGTGTAAGCGGGTCAGATAATGGAAAGCTTCATCTGAGGTGGCTATTTCCGGTTCGCTCACAATTTCAATAAGGGGTACACCGCATCGGTTGACATCAACGAGAGATTCGCCTGATGAGACAAAACCCTCTTCGTGAATGCTTTTGCCTGCATCTTCTTCCATATGAATGCGCGTAAGGTTAATAACCCTTGTACCGCCATCAGCTGTGGGAACTTCGACGCCACCACCGGTTGCCAATGGCATTTCTTCGTTGGATTGAAACTGAGAAACCTGATACCCTTTGGGCAGGTCGGGGTAGAAATAGTTTTTGCGCAAAAAACGGCTACGAGGTTGGATTGTGCATCCCACTGCCAGGGATATGTGCATGGCCATGTCAACAACGTTTTGATTTAATACTGGTAGTGCTCCAGGTAAACCAAGACAAACTGGGCATACGTGGGTATTGGGTTCGGCACCAAATGCAGGACTACACCCGCAAAAAATCTTGGTGTTGGTGGCTAATTGGGCATGTACTTCAAGCCCAATGACAGGTTCGTAATTCATGAGGCGTGTTCTCGTTCAATGACATGAGCGGCTTGTAAGAGTGTGTGCTCCGTAAATGTATTGCCCAAAAGTTGGAGACCGA
>JABIFK010000132.1 GCA_018650745.1 Candidatus Latescibacterota bacterium
CCCCTACGAAACCGCCAATCTCGCCCTCGACGGCCAGTTTCGCAACGAACGACAACGCTTACAAGACCTCCTCGCCGATTGGATCACCCGTACAAAAGACACATTCCAACTGCCTGACATCTCTTGGGTCTCCCGCCAAAATCTGATGTAATCACAAATCTCTGTTTTTCCTCACAGAAAAACGGGTTATTCAAATAGAAGAGAATATTATGGCTGAACACATAATTAAACGTCCGTTGAAACGATCGACGATTCATCCGAGGGAGATTCTTCGGGAGGATATTCTACCGGCGTTGGGTTTGTACGTAAGTGAAATTGCACATCGACTGGGAGTGACATCGCGCACAACAAAGGGTTGTAGCACCCTATCTTGTAAGATTTGAGTGTGACCTCAGATTGACAAGCGGAGCTGAACAAGATCCTGCGGGCGACATCCCGAAAGTCGCACCAAAGGAGTAACGTTATCTATGTGCAAGGACGGCAGTCTGATCATCGATGAGCTAATTGTATCGCTGATCAGAACTTACAACCCCAACCAATAATTCACCTTCACCAAAAAGATATTGTCTCCCTCATCACCTAATGCATCCCACATGCCTGACCACGGCTTAAAGTCTGGGTCCGTATTATCAAACGAGTCACTGCGCGACTGTGACCATACCACAAATAATGTACTGCCCGGGCGATATTCCCATCGAAAAACAAGATTGCTCTTTAAGGATCGACGATTAAAATCGGGATCTTCATCCAATGTCCCAGTAAACGGAACAAAAGAATACGTCCTCGGTTGTGCCAACTGTTTGATATCGCGATAATCGCCCGCCGTGACAAATTGCTGCACAAATGCCTGCAAACTCATCTCGGGCGTAAAACTCCACGTCACACGCGTGGTCACATCCCACACATTGCTCTTTAAGTGACCAAACACAAACTGATCGTCTTCGTCATCATCGTCTGAATCGATGCCTTCAATCCATTGTGCAAAGTTTGTTGTTTTACGGTATCGAGGCCGCAAATCAAATGTAAAATTCGGTGCAGGTCGCAAGCGAAGATTCAACGAATAAGACTGATTGAACAACACCCCATCATCCAATCGATCCCCATTGCCAAACAACCGCACCTCAATCGGCTTGCGACGATCCGTTCCCATGCCAAACCAATACTCAATACCCGCAGGTTGTTTCATCAAAGGCCCCCCACGGGTAATCAAATCATCCATCACCGAAAACTCACGGTTGAAACCCATATTCCACCACCAATTATTCGTCAGATCATGCCACATATTAAAGTTTAGGCCCTGCCGAATAACCTCCCCATCGTAATTCCAATGCTGCCAACCGTTCAAATTAAACCCAGACTCCTCAGCCAATGCCCACGGCTCGCGAATTTGATAAAACACATGCCAACCCGCCTGAATGCGATCAGACCGATTCATAAAACCCATATCATTTACATTAAAATCAGGCGAACGCGCGTCAAAATAGGCCTGCCCGCCAAACTTGCCCGAAAACTTAGAAAAGTAAGCCGCGTATTCATAACCGCTCTTACGCGCGCCGTCATCCGTACGCCGTGAAGCAGAAAACCTAGAAAACACACGATACGCATTGTCATTCCACTTCACCTCGCCATCAACACTGCCCGCATACGACGGATCAAAGTCTTTGCCATTCATCGCGGTAAAAGTACCGCCAATGACCGACCCATCACTCAAGTCTTGCTGCAAACGTCCCACAAAGAAGTTTGTCATCGGTTCTATACGAAATTGAGAACGCACCGAATCGGTTTGCCCTGAAATGGGTTCTTTAATCAATGCAAATTCGTCATCAGTAACGGCTTCTACAAACCCAAACGACATTCCCTTTTCCGTTTTTCCTGACAATTTCAAGGCGCCCAAAATGGTCGTGCCATCCGGTTTTTCAACCACATCACCATCATCGGGAATATCAAATCGCCCAGGCCGCTTGCCAATACGCCTTGAATGAAACAACCGAGCAGGCCCACCAATGCCCACAATGCCCGGCCCAGTGGCATCAAACAAAGAATTGCCTTCTAAGAAAAAAGGCCGACGCTCATCAAAAAACGTTTCAAACACACCCAAATTTAAAACAGAAGGATCAGATTCTACCTGACCAAAATCAGGATTAACAGTGGCATTGAGTGAAATATTCGACGTCAAGCCATACCGCACATCCACACCCATTGTACCCTTTAGATCACGTCCATTGGGCACCGCTTCACTTTTGGGCACAAACCCGCTCTGCCCAACCACATAAGGAACCACTTCCAAAGCGCGCTTAGGTTGAATACCCTCAATTCCCTCCAAATGCCCAAACCGCGACACCCAACCCGATTCATCGGTTGGTTTCCATTGCCAACGCACCCGCTCGCGCTTGCGTGAAATATTGCGCGAAAAATTTACGCCCCACGAATACACATCCTTCTGGCTAAAACGCAACACCCGATAAGGAATCCGATATTCGACACACCAGCCCGAGTCCACAATGGCCGTGCGTGCCTGCCACACCCCATCCCACGTATCATCATCCCACGTATCTTTATACATAATGCCATCGCCTGTCCAGCCCGACGGTCCCACGGAAAAATACATTCCCGTACGGTGATCATGATATGGATCGAGATTCACAATCACGCGGTCTGTCTCTACCCACCGATCTTTGCGCGCCAATGGGGCCACAATTGAATCGGGGGCGCTATCAAAACACATCACACCAAAATAAATGGCCTCATCGTCATAACAGACTTGAACGGTCGTTCGTTCCGTTGCGGCTTTTCCCTGGTCGGGTTGGCGTTGCCGAAACCCCGTTGTTTTAGGTGCCGACTGCCAAATGGCATCGTCCAAGATACCGTCTAATGTAAAATCTGTTGTGTTAACACGCACCGCTTGCATCACACGTGTTGAATCGTGATGCGCTTCCAATGGTCCATTGAAAAAACAAACCACACACCCAAAAAACCAAACCCACCGTTTCACAGTATTGCCTTTCTTTTTGAGGGATGAATCCCCTCGCTGTAACGTCACGGGTTTTACGACGCAACGTCAATGAACCGTACCTTTTTAGAAGTCCCACCATTTGACAATTCTAATACACGCTCTGTTTCAAAAATCTAAATAAAAACATTGAAACACTTTGCATCCGGCCCTATCTTGTCACACACCTGACATACACGTTCACATATATAACGCCACGAATGCACAAAGTGTTTAGGGAAAAATTCCAAAAAACGAAGGCATATATGACGCAATAACTTTATCGAAAGGTTTTCCATGTCCATCGCATTACAACCCACGGGGCTGATGTGCAATTTGCTCGCCCACCCCGAAAAAGCACTTATTCAAAACAAAAATCCACAATTCAGTTGGATCGTCAATGGTACCGACAAGAATGTCTTTCAAGAAGCCTATCAAATCCTTGTCGCTTCTTCTCTTGAGACACTGGCCCAAGACGAAGGTAACATGTGGGACTCGGGCAAACCCAACCCTGGCGGTGTATGGCGCTCCGAACCCCAATCGATAAACATGTCATACAATGGAGACCCCCTCCAATCTCACGCGACGTATCATTGGAAAGTGCGCACATGGAATGGTGTAGACAACATCAGCCCGTGGTCAGAGGTGCAAACCTTTCACACAGGAGAACTCTCCGATACCTATACCACCACAGCCTATCCACTCGACACCACCGAAGTGGATCCCACACGCGTGATCCAACTCAGCCCAACCCATGCCTTCATCGACTTTGGTCGCGCAGCATTTGGCACGATATTACTCACACTCGATAGCCCACAAGATGCCCAAATAGAAGTTCACCTCGGCGAAGTGCCCGAAGGACCACACGCAATCAACCGCAACCCGGGTGGTGCACGGCGCTATCAAATGATTCCGCTCAACATCCAAAAGGGTCAACACACGTATCAACTTAAAATTCCCACAGACCCAAGAAACACCGGTGAATTTGCCATCACGATGCCCGATAATCTGTTTGAAGTGTATCCTTTCCGCTACTGCGAAATCATCAATTGCCCAGTACCTATTACCCAAGCATCTATCCGACAACTCACGGTGCATTATCCCTTCAACGATACCGCATCACACTTTACCTCGTCCAGCCGTGTGCTCAATGATATTTGGGACATGTGTCAATACACCATGAAAGCCACCAGTTTTTGTGGTTATTATGTTGATGGTGACCGAGAGCGCATCCCTTATGAAGCGGATGGGTACATCAATCAAATTGGCCATTATGGCACCGACCGCGAATACACACTTGCACGCCGCACAAATGAATACCTCATCACCACACCCACTTGGCCGACCGAATGGCACCTCTACACCGTTCTCATTGCCCACAACGATCTCATGTTTACAGGCAACACGGCATCCATTACCCACTATTACGAAGACCTGAAAGCCAAAACCCTTTCGGCGCTGGCACGCGAAGATGGCTTGATCAGCACAGAAACGGGCTTACTCACCGACGAAGTTCGAGATGCGATTCACTTTTTGGGGAAATCATCCGACCATTTCAAATCGGGTATTCGTGACATTGTTGATTGGCCTCAAGTTGAACGTGATGGATACGATATGGTGCCGGTCAACAGCGTTGTGAATGCCTTGCACCACAGAACATTAACCAGTATGGCCGACATTGCCAATGCCCTCGACAAATCCGATGATACCCAATACTTCCGAGACCAAGCCGCGAAAGTCAAAAAGGCGTTTCAGGAAAAATTGATGGATCCCATTTCTGGCATTGTCATCGATGGAGAAGGCAGCCCACACAGTGCCCTACACGCCAACATTTTTGCACTGGCCTGTGACCTTGTGCCAGATGAAAACCTTGAGCGCGTCAAAGCCTATGTGCAATCACGTGGTATGGCGTGTAGTGTTTACGCTTCTCAGATTTTGCTTGAAGCGCTTTATGCAGCGGGTGCCGACGCATATGCCCTTTCATTGATGACATCTACAGGAGAACGCTCTTGGGCGCACATGATTTACGATGTGGGTACGACCATCGCGCTTGAGGCTTGGGACAACCGCTTTAAACCCAATCAAGATTGGAATCATGCTTGGGGCGCTGCACCTGCGGGCGTGATTCCATTCAATTTGATGGGTATTCAACCGCTTGAGCCAGGTTTTGGGAAGGTGCGTATTGCGCCGCAGCCTGGGGCATTGCGTTGGGCACAAATCACAACGCCAACCATTCGAGGACCTATCACAATTAGTTTCAACAATGATCCGGGCAAGTCTTTCCATTTGGAAGTGGATGTGCCGGGTAATGTGAGTGCGCAACTGGCAGTGCCTCGGTTGGGAAGTGATGATCCTTCGATTACAGTGGATGGGCATCGGATATTGGGAACGATTGAGGATAACTTTATTTTTGTGGATGGAATTGGGTCGGGGCATCATGTGGTGGAGCGATCGGTATAAAACAAAAGGGAGCAGTCTGTGGTTAAGAATCCGACTAAAAAAGAAAATTGCAAAGCATATGGTGATCTGAATATTTTACGTTTGCAACCTGTTGATCAACAGATCACTGTAGATTACAAATGTGGTGGACAAGCATCTGGTGAGGTTGTCGCACGTGTGTACGATTTGAACAATCAGATCGTTACCACGGTAGGGCAGCCCGCTGTATCTGGCTCATTTACACTGAGCGATTTGTTGAACAGACAAGACTATCTGATAGACTTGATCCAATACAACGAGGCGGGCGAAGAGGTGGCCAAAAGCCCAATGCGGTTGTTTCGCACGGGATATGTTCCTGGCACAGTGGTGAACTACATTCATCCCGAGGATTACACCTTTATGC
>JABIFK010000343.1 GCA_018650745.1 Candidatus Latescibacterota bacterium
GTTGAGGAGGGGATTACGATGGGTCGTCATAAACAGCTACGCGATTTCTACCCAACTCCTTTGCTCGATACAGTGCCAAGTCAGCATTGAGTATCAAATCATCAAGTGTTTTGGTTTTTGGAGTGGCACTGGCAACGCCCACGCTGACGGTAATGTTGATTTTTGCATTGTCGATGTCTGATTGGAATTTGCGATCTGCAATGGCTTGTCGAATACGCTCTGAAAGCATGACTGCATCGTCCAATGCGGTGTGAGGCATAAAAAGGATAAATTCTTCTCCACCATAACGACCAAAAATATCGGTCTCACGAATCATCTCATAAATACATTGGGTCAGCTCAACCAAAACTTGGTCACCCACCAAATGACCGTGTGTATCGTTGGTCTGTTTGAAGTAGTCGATGTCCAAAATCATAATAGAAACGGGAAACTTATGGCGCATGCCCAACGAAAATTCTTTGGCTGCAGTTTCCTCAAGGTGGCGTCGGTTATACACGCCCGTAAGGTAATCTTCTTGGCTCAGGCTTTCTAAGAGTTTGTGTGCCAAGCGCAATTGGCGAATGATGTCGAGAACTTTATAGATGATGGGGGGGGCAATGAGGGTTGGGGCAAGAATGGCCGAAAAGATACCGAGGTATCCAATTTTTGTATTTGACACATGATGAAGAAGCCCTGTTAGGACAAGTGATATCACGGTAATAGATAAGGACAAGAGAATTGTGATCCAGATAATCTCTCGCTGAGTTTTCACACCTGTTAACATAAATTTACCTCATTCACATTAAAACTGGTAGGTGGCAATGGTTTCATTATCTGATTCAAAGGTAAAAGCAGCAGACATTTTTTCACCGACCAGGACCCGCGGATACCAATATGTTGCGTCGTCCCACATTCTGTCAAAGGGAAGTTGGTGCACGTTAAACCATTGGGGCGCAATTTCCCGGCTCTCGGTAGGGGTGCCTTGCCAGTACTTGGACAAGAAAATGTGAATGGTTAGGTTCCATTCTGGTTTGGCGGGAAAGTAAAAAGAGATATGGCCTGATGAGATGAGATCTTTTTGAGCCACCACAATGCTTGTTTCTTCTTCCATTTCTCGTATGGCAGCTTTTCTAATCGTTTCTCCCGGTTCAACTTTCCCTCCAATGCCTGTATATTTTCCTTTGCCAAATCCCACCTTTTTGTACCCCAATAGAATATCTGAAATCGGGTCACCTTGCACCAGCATCAGTAGGGTTGTGACTTGCATAGGTGATCACATAAAGTTAGAAATTTGCAGAATGATTTCATCGGGTGCGGCGAAAGTGGGAGGAGAGATATCGCAAAATTTTTTCGCAGAACTGTTGGCTGGTTAAGGTGGCCAAAATTGCTGGTGTTTCTTGTGGTTCAAAAGTAATCGAATATAGCATGGGCAAAAAAACAAGGCAAGGGGTAAGAGACTTTTTCTGGGCAAGTCTGATTGTAATAGAAGAAGGATTCACAAACGTACAGCGAAAACCCCCCTTCCCTGTGATAGGGAAGAGGGGCTGACCAATCGGCACCACTGGGCGAGTGGTACTTGTGATGATGTGCCACTCCGATGTCACATCATCTGAAGCCATTTTGCGTATAGGCAGGCTTCTCTCCTAATGTTATTGCGCTAAAATATTGACGGACGTCCCTGACGACGACGCGCCATTTTTCAGGCGGGATGTTTCACTTTGAAGCTGGCGAATGGCTTGATCGGTGCGTTGTGCTTCTTGATCGAGTCGTCGTCGGCTTGTTTGAAGATTGTTAACTTCTTGTTCGTTTGTCCGAACAGTATCGCGTTGTTCGCGTTCTGTGGCAACTTCCGTGTTGCGCACCGTTTCCTCAACTGTTCGTTGGCTTTCTATTGCTGCGTCGGCTTGCAAACCACTTGAAATGGTTTGTAAGTCACTCCGCAATTCGGCTCGTTGCTCTTCTCTTGCTGGGGGCTCTGGCGGAACGAAGGTAGAGATGAGTTCAAGCCGCTGGTCACGCAACTGATCTATTTGTGCTTCAATTTCGGCCTCGACTTCAACCACCACATCATCTTCCGTGATTGCTGTGGCTGTTGGCGCTACAACTTCGGCAGTAGCTTCTGCCAAAGCTGCCAACTGTTCGGGCGCGGCACTTTGCGCTGCTGCAGTGTTTTCTTGCTGATTGGCTTCCACAGATTGCTCTGTACGAATGTCACTCAGCTGCTCAACCAATACATCTAGGCGATTGGTGAGGGCACTTTGCAGCGCATTGAAGTTCTCTTGAGTCAGTGTGGTTTGTTGCGTGTTAGACTGGCTCTGTACATTTTGGGTAGCAGAGGGCCTAATGGGTAGGATGTTATCTTTGGTAGAAGATAACAAGTTGGAACGCGCGACCGCGGTCTCTTGTGAGGCTTTGCGCAATGCAAGTTGTCGCGTCGTTTGCTGATCGGCGACATTGCTTTCTGCACGCACTTCAGCGGGTTGTTCAGATGTACGAACCAACGTGGCAGCAAATGAGGGTTGCTGACGGTTCGAAATGTCTAAACGATCCGCTGGGGCCTGTTGAGACGCGCGCGATTGAGCGCTGTCTTTGCGGCGAGTTTTTTCGCGAGATTCGGCATTTTCGGTTTCCGGGGGACGGCTGGTAACAAATTTA
>JABIFK010000049.1 GCA_018650745.1 Candidatus Latescibacterota bacterium
ATGGCGATATTGATCTTGAGGAAGGCGCATTTACTTTAGCCCGATTTGCCTATCCGCACCTTGATGTGGGCGCTTATAAAACACGCTTGGGCCATATGGCCTTTGAACTCGCCCCGCAAGTTGCCCCCGACGATCACCCCATTCGGGTGATCCGAGTGCTCAATCACTATCTCTTTGAGACACAAAAATTTCGGGCGCCCTTACAGTATGACCCCGATGACACGTTTCTCAATCGCGTTCTCGATCGCAAACGCGGTTGGCCCATCACCTTATCCGTTATCTATCTCATCTTGGGACAGCGTATTGACCTACCACTCACGGGTGTGGCCATGCCCAAACACTATATTGTCAAATACGATGCGCCCAGTGGCCAAGAGATTTTTATAGACCCTTACAATCACGGCCAAGTGCTCACGCCCAATGAATGCGCTGATATGGTGGGCGCAAAACTCACTGATGATCTGCTGCCCGAAGCAACCAACCGCTTCACACTCTTTCGTATGATGAACAATCTCAAGCATACCTATCTCAATACAGGGGATAGCAAAGATGCCAATCGCATTGATGGTCTCATTCAGATTCTTCAAGAAGTGAGTTAGATCGGTCGGTCACACGTCTCCAAGTCACAGGTCACAAGTCAAAAACTGTAGATACTGGGTAGGTTGCCTCTCATATCAAAACACCCTATACTATTTTATATTTCATTTGATTAACATTGCGAGTAAACAATGGCTGAAGGCATTAAAATTATTGTGCAAAACCGCAAAGCACGACACGAATATGAAATCATAGACACCTATGAAGCGGGACTTGTGCTCCACGGCACCGAGGTCAAATCTCTCAGAGAAGGGCGTGCCAATCTCAAAGACAGCTACGCGCGCGTAGAAGGCCACGAGGCCTATTTGCACAAAATACACATCGGCGAATATTTGCAAGCCAATCGGTTTAACCACGAACCGGAGCGCAAACGCAAGCTCTTGCTTCACAAAAAAGAAATTGACCGCTTAAGAAACCGCTCAGAAGAAAAAGGGCTCACCTTAATTCCGCTCAAAATGTATTTTAAACGAGGCAGAGCCAAAGTCGAATTGGGCGTGGCACGCGGAAAAAAACAATATGACAAACGGCACGACATTGCCAAACGCGATGCACAGCGCGCATTGGATCAAGCGCTCAAATCACGAACACGTGATGGGAGGTAAATGACACAAACCGGTAGACCCATTATTTCATTCGGCGTCCCCGTCGCACAAGTAATGGCCTTTCTGATACTCCTTTACAGTTCTCCTTTGCACAGCAATACATCTGCCCATAATGTACCCACCGTAAGCTTTGCGCACGGCAAATTTGTGCCACTTGACGCATTTGCCAAAACCAGTGGCAGCACCCTCACGCTCACCTCCGAAAATCATAAAATAACACTGCGTAAATCAAATCGTCAGGTGGTCTTCACACGGCAATCTTCGGTTGTCAAAATAGGGCAAGAAATATACCGCATGCCCACCGCGCTTTGGTCGCACAATGGGCACCTTTATATGCCTCAAGAGACCGCGTTACTCATTGCCCAAAGTCTCAACACCACAATTTCGTTTTTTGCCGCAAAAGCTCCGATTATCGCATCCAAAGCGTATCCCCCCCCCGCAACGAGGACTCTTTCGCCACGTCAGATGCAGCCAAAAGACTTGGCCCAAAATGCGGCCAGTTGGAAGCTCAACACCGTCATCATAGACCCTGGGCACGGTGGCAAAGACCCAGGCGCCATTGGACGCGGTGGCACATATGAAAAGACCATTGTCTTAGGCGTTGCCAAACAGCTGAAAACACGCCTTGAAAAACAGCTCAAGGTCAATGTAATTCTCACGCGCGACGATGACACCTTTATTCCGCTTGGCAAACGGTCAAAGATGGCCATTCAACAAGATGGTAAAGTCTTTGTTTCGCTTCATTGCAATGCCACAAAAAATCGCAAAGCAGCAGGCGTAGAGGTTTATTTTCTCTCTGAAGCAAAAACCAAAAGTGCTGCTCTTGTGGCCGAAAAAGAAAATGCTGTGCTCGAAAAATATGAAGGTGTTTCAGTGGACTCGCTCACCAAAGGCCTTGACCGAATCCGATACAGTCTGTTATCTTCTCAATTCTTAAAAGAAAGCCAAGACCTTGCCGCTGACATTCACAATGCCATTGTCGGGCGCATTCCCAAAATCAAACCGCGTGGTGTCAAACAAGCCAACTTCTATGTGATGCGTGGCACTATGGGGCAAATGCCCTCCGTTTTGGTTGAGTTGGGTTTTGTCACAAATCGCACAGAAGAGAAACAACTCAAAAGCAACGCGCATCAAAAAAAATTAGCCGACGCCCTTTACCAAGGTATCAAAGTCTTTAAACAACATTATGAACAACAACTTACCGCCGACACCCCCTAATCAGGGCATAGCACTACCAGCACACGACCTCGGTTATTATTATGACCCACACGTCGAAGTGGGCCTCCACGGTACGGTCAAACTCTCGCCAGAGGTAGAGAAATATTGCCAATGCCGAGGCATAACGCCTTTTATGATTATGGACCCCAAAAGCGGGGAACCTACCTGGTGTCAATGCCGCCCTTATCGCACCAAAGTATATCACATTGGCCAATACATCAAACGCTCGGGTATTCCCGCACCCTTCCGCTACAAATTCCTATCCGACTTCAAAGAGAACTATGAGAATGGCCAACCTATTCCAGGTGTCAATCAACTCAAACACCGTTTTCACGCCTTAATTGAAGGCATCCAAAACGGCAAAGAGTCGCTCAAGGGGTTTTATATGTGGGGCACACCAGGAGGCGGCAAGACCTTCTTCTCGTATGTGATGCTCAACGAACTCATTTTTAAATTTGTTAAACCTGGCAAATTCATCTCTCTTTCCAAAAGCTTTCACGAATTACGACACACCTTTGACGAAGGCAGCTCAACCCAAGGCCAAGCCATGTCAATGATCGAAGTCTTGAGCAATGTACCGTACCTCATCATTGATGATTTTGGCGTACAGCGCAACACCGAATGGGAAATGGAGATCTTGTACAATCTCATTGACGCTCGCTACGCAAACAGACGTATGACCTTTGTCACCACCAATCAAAAAGTCGACGAACTCAAACAACTTGCCCAAGGCCGCATCTATTCTCGCCTACTCGAAATGTGTTACGTCATTCACGTAAGCGCCCCCGATTACCGAGAAATGGGCAACCCCGAAGACAAATGGGTGGATTTGACCTAAGCCCAGCGTGTAAAAGTATGACATTAAAGAACGCTACGCGCTCTGCGCTCGGTGTTTTTTTTATAATCCCTAAATCCTGATTTCCCAAGGAGTAAATATGCAGCGCGAAGATGGACGCCAACCCGATCAATTGCGATCTTTAAGCATTGAGCGCGGTTTCATGCAACACGCCGAAGGATCGGCCCTGATCAAAATGGGTAACACACACGTCATTTGCACCGCCAGTATTGAAGAACGTGTGCCCCCATTTTTGGTGGGCAAACAACAAGGTTGGGTCACATCTGAATACGCGATGCTGCCGCGGGCAACACACACACGATCGCAACGCGAAACACGTGGTGCCAAAGGCCGTACACAAGAAATCCAACGCCTTATTGGCCGTGCCCTTCGCGCCGTTGTCGATCTCAAAAAGTTAGGCGAACGCACCCTCTGGATCGACTGTGACGTCTTGCAAGCCGACGGCGGCACCCGCACGGCGTCTATTTCCGGCGCTTACGTGGCCGTAGCCGATGCCATTGCCCACCTCAAAGAAAAAGGCAAGATTGACACCGACCCTCTCACAAACTCAATAGCAGCCATCAGTGTGGGCATCTTAAAAGACACCCCGATTCTCGACCTGTGTTATTCCGAAGATTCCAACGCCGAAGTGGATATGAACATTGTGATGACCGGAGACGGCAACTTTGTCGAAGTACAAGGCACTGCCGAAGGCGACCCATTCAACTTTGATCAAATGCAACAAATGATTGCGCTGGGGCAAAAAGGGACCGCCGAAATCACAGCATACCAAAAAAGCCTGCTCTCCTAAATCTAAAAAGGCGAAGTGGACCCATAAATCCACTTCGCCTTTTCATTTTAAGAAACCAAACAATGCCCAACGTACTTCTCATTGGCGGTCGTGGTAACATTGGCTCAGGTTTGCGAACCTACCTACCTAAGCTCGACCCGACCTATCAATTCACCTCCGTGGATCTTCCGGGTGCGCCAGACAAAGCAACGGCCACGAGCGCCCAAGATGAATTTGTCTATTTGGACATTTGCGCGCACCCCGACCAATTGAGCGACTTCATGCAAGGTCGTGACCTCGTTGTCTATTTGGCTCGCAAAAGCCCGCACGAAGCTATGAACCAAATGACCGATCTCGTCTTCGAAGCCCTGCTCAAACAAAATCCCGTTCCAATGGTCATCGCCTCAAGCTCCATTCACGCCGTCGATGGTGCCTATTCCGTTGACGAAGGTGTGCTCTCAATTCTCTCTGAACGTCGCTTCGACGACATCCCCCAAATGCCTGAGCGGATGCTCACCACCCTCCCAGCAACACCGGACAACCCTTACGCACGAGAAAAAAAACACGTAGAAGAATGGATCCAACGCGTGGCCGATAGGGGCCACAGTGCCATTGCCGCACGCTGGGGCGGTATCAATGCCCAAAACAAAATGGCCCAAGAGCGCGGTTACTTTTCCCTGTGGTGCCACCAAGAAGACGCCGCCCAATTTGTACACGCCTGTTACACCACCTATAAAAGTGGCACCCTAAAAAGCGGCGCCCACTACTTTGTTGTGTCCGATAACACCTACAACATTTTTGACATCGAAATCCAACGCCAAGAAATCGGCTACAATCCCGTTCACAACTCGGAAAGCTTTTACGAATAAAAGAATCAGCGAATCAGCGAATCAGCGAATCAACGAATCAGCGAATCAACGAATCAACGAATCAACGAATCAACGGAACAAGACTTACAACGATTTTGGATGGTTGGGCGAGATTCGTCGATTCGTCGATTCGTCGATTCTTTACTTTACTACCTTAACCAAATGGACGCCCCAATGCACACCCTTATCATCGCAACCGGCAACGCTGGCAAACAGCGTGAAATCCAACAAATGCTCGGTGACACCTTTGAAGTCAAAACCCTCAAAGACATTCCCAACGCGCCCGAAATCATTGAAGACGGCGACACCTTCGAAGCCAACGCCATCAAAAAAGCTCGCATTATTGCCGACCACACGGGTCTGATCACCTTAGCCGACGACTCCGGTTTAGAAGTAGACTGCCTCAACGGCGCGCCCGGGATCTACTCAGCTCGTTACGCGGGCGAAGGCGCCACCGACAAAGCCAACAACCAAAAGCTTCTCTCCGCCATTGCCAACGTGCCCGACGACCAACTCGGCGCCCAATTCCATTGCGTAATGGCCCTCGTAGACCCCAACGGCCAAACCCAAACCACCGACGGCATCTGGCGCGGCCACCTCCTTCGCCAAGCTTGCGGCACCAACGGCTTCGGCTACGACCCCCTCTTCTTTGTGCCCACCCACAACTGTGCCTCCGCCGAATTGCCTACCGAACAAAAAAACGAGCTCAGCCATCGCGGCCAGGCGCTCAGAAAAATTTTGCCTCACATTCTCGCACTGCAAGAGCAATCCTAAAGCCCCAGATCATGAATGATCTGGCGGGAAAGGCACAGTGGGTAACAGGAGTCGAATTAAAATAACGCTTACAGAAAACATTTCTTCTAATCATCACAAAACCAATATAATCAGTTGTTTAAAACCACTTAAACTCTAAAATAAAAATTATTAGGATGCATTCATCCTAAACTTCAATGTCACCCACAGGTGGGGCGGGCCGTTGCGTGGTTGGTGGTGTGTGTTGTGTGTGTGCGGAAGGGGCGTGTGGAACACGCGGAAGGGCGGGAACCACGCGGGCAGGCGAGGGCGGTTTACGCTCGTAAAAACACTGAAGCCCTTCAAAAGCCCCTCGCGGCTAGCGAGAGACTTTCTTTGCTTCTTTCTTGTGTCTCTACAAGAAAGAAGGCGCCGCAG
>JABIFK010000047.1 GCA_018650745.1 Candidatus Latescibacterota bacterium
CAGTATGCCTTTTACCTTTTGCCTTTTTTTTGGAAGGGAGTTTTAGATGGCACGTAAGGTGACAGTTGCACTGATTGGTGCAGGGATGTTTGGTGGGGATGTACATGCGCGAGCGTATGCCGATTTGCAAAAGTGTGGCTTAAGTGCCAATTTGGGGCGCGTGGGGTTAGATGCGTGGGCTCGAGATGTGGCCGATATTGAATTTGATTTGGTGGCGGTGGCGACCCGGTCTGAAGCTTCGGCAAAAAAAGCGCAGGCCAATTTTGAAGCATGGACAGGGCATGCCCCCAAACCCTATTGGGGAGACACGCCTTGGGAAGATGTGCTCAAAGATTTTCCTGACTTGGATGTGATGGCCGTTGCGACGCCCGATAATTTGCACACGCCAGTTGTGTTGGCGGCATTGAATAATGGCACCCACGTGTTGACCGAAAAGCCGATGTGTTTGTCTGTTCAAGAGGCTGATGAAATTGTGCAGTTGGCCAAAGAAAAAGATCTGATCTGTGCTGTGGATATGCACAAACGATATGACCCCGATCATTTGCGCATTCAGCATGAAATTGCAGAGCGTATTGGTGAACCGCTTTATGGTTTGGCGATGTTGGAAGAGCCACTAGAAGTTTCGACCAGCACATTTAAGTGGGCTGAAGAAAGCGATCCTTTTTCTTATGTAGGGCCTCACTGGGTCGATTTGTTTTATAATTATTATCGGGCCAAACCTGTTTCATTAACAGCTGTTGGTCAAAAGAAGCGGTTGATACGCGACAATATTGATGCTTATGATGCCGTACAAGTACGCGTTGATTTTGAAAATGGCATGAGCATTTATTTTCATAACAACTGGGTCAACCCTGACGATTTTGAAGGCAATGTCAATCAGGAGCACGAAATTGTTGGCGCAGATGGAAAAGTAGAGTCTGATCAACAGTATCGGGGCTTTAGGTATTGGTACAATGGTGGGGGCAGCAATACGGCCAACAATCACTTTACACGTGATGTTGAGCGGCCAGATGGTACGCATTCTTATATCGGTTATGGTGTAGATAGCATTACTGTGTCTTTGGTGGCTATTTGTCGGGTGAAGTATTTGGGCGATTCGGTTGAGGACGTTAAATCGATCTATCCGACGGCTGAAGATGGTCGTATTACGTCGGCCATTGTGGATGCTGCGCGTGTGGTTCGCGATTTGAATTTTAAGTATTTGAATGAAGGCAAAGGCGCACCGGTCACTGCGCGATTTGGTGAGGATGGTATTACCATCATTGACCCAAATCGTTTGGATGATGGACCCGATGCGGTGTTCCATAAGATTTATGACAAACCTATTTAGATCATAAGGATCAGAGAACCTGGTGACGCTGAACAAATGTTACATGTCGCTATAGATATGGGTTCTTTGATGTCGCTCTGAGCGCAGCGAAGCGTCTCATTGGATTGTTGATGAGACGCTTCAATCGCTTAGGCTCTCTCAGTGAGACAAACTGTTTTTTAATCTACTTTATTTAATGTTGGTTTTGATGCGTGTCATTTTTCTAAAATATAGGAGCTGTAATGGGCAAAGAGTTTGATATTACCCCCGTTGATGTGCCAAAGGTTGAAACCCAGTATCGACGCATAGTCACGCAAATTCCGCATCCAGACTCCGTAAAGACGTTGGAATCGTTGCATCAATCCGAACCGATTTCGATGCGTGGTCAGCCGCCTGTTGTTTGGGAGCGTGCCGAAGATTGCCAAGTGTATGATAAACATGGCAATATGTGGCTTGATTGGAGTTCGGGCGTTTTGGTGACCAATGCTGGACATGGGATGCCCGAGGTACGGCAAGCTATCATTGACCAAGTGAACAGCGGGTTGTTGCACAACTATGTATTTCCGAGCGAAGAGCGTGCGGAGTTGGCGGCGTTTTTGATTGACGTGGCACCCGAGGGCATGGACAAAGTGTTTCTGTTGACAACAGGTTCAGAGTCAACGGAAAATGCGTTTAAGCTGGCTCGAACCTATGGCATTTCTAAAGGCGGCAAAAAGAAGATTGGATTTGTGGGTTTTGAGCGCGGTTTTCATGGTCGTACATTGGGCGCGCAACAAGCGGGTGGTATTCCCGGTCAAAAAGATTGGATTGGCAATGAGGATCCCGCGATTGTGCAAGTGCCATTTCCTGATGGGTATTGGACAGAGAATATTGACTTTGATCATTTCTGCACAACAATTGAAGAAAAGGGGGTGAAACCCGACGAAGTGTGTGGTGTGATGTTGGAAACCTATCAGGGGGTTGGGCCGGATTTTGCGCCTGTCGGATATGTTCGTGCTTTGGCAGAATGGTGTAAAAAACATGATGTGTTATTGATTTTTGATGAAGTGCAAGCCGGGTTTGGACGTACGGGAAAGTTTTGGGGATTTGAGCATTATGGTGTTGTGCCTGACTTGCTTTGTTTTGGTAAAGGGGTCAGCAGTTCATTGCCCTTATCGGGTGTGATTGGTCGCAAAGAAGTGATGGATCAATATCCGGCAGGATCGATGACCAGTACGCACACGGGTAACCCTGTGTGTTGTGCCGCTGCGTTGGCCAGTTTGAAGAAAATTGTGAATGAAGATTTGACGGGCAATGCGGCACGTTTGGAGCCGATCGTAATGGATGCGTTGACGGCGATTCAGAAAAAGTACCCTGATGTGATTGGGCATGTTACGTGCAAAGGTTTGGTGGGCGGGATGCAAACGGTAAAGGCTGGCGAAAAAACACCCGACCCTGATTTGGCGTATGACATTATTCTGAATTGTTTCCACAAAGGGTTGCTCTTTTTTGCACCTGTGGGTGCTTGGGGGCAAACGGTGAAAATATCTCCGCCATTGACGATTACACAAGATGCGTTAGAAGACGGACTTCGAGTTTTGGCAACAGTGGTTGATGAGGTATTGGCTGCGCGTTAGATGTGCGGATCAGGATTGTATCTCTCAGTGTTGTATGCATTTGATATGGATATTGGATACCTTGCTTCCAATATCCATATCTTAATATGCTGTGTGCATGTTTTGATCAGGCCAATAAAAGTATTTGAATTTTGATCATAGCACTCAGTTTTATGTTGGCATCCCATTGATTTGAGGCATGTATGAATCGACAACAGCATATGTTGATGAAGATCCTTCAAAAGATTCGTGTTTTTGATGGACTCGAAATTCATGAGGCACAGACCCTGCTGTCTTGTGGGCGTATGCAGCAATTTGAACGGGCTGAAATCGTCTATAATTATGGCGACCCGAGTGAAGACATGTTGGTTTTGATTAAGGGGCGTATGAAAGTCATGAGCAAGGAAGGAAACCCCTTGGTCGACATTTCGCCAGGTGCATCAACGGGTGAGATGGGTTTGTTTACGTGTATGC
>JABIFK010000094.1 GCA_018650745.1 Candidatus Latescibacterota bacterium
ACTTACCGTGTCCTGAGATTCCAAAAAAGAGATATTGTGCAGAAATCACGTGCGCACTGCCGGTATAAAACTCAGTAAACAGCTCGCATCCCAGTAAAAAATAATTTAACGGCAACATAAAAGACGTAATCTTTCGCAAAAGATCAAAGACCGTATCTTCAATCTCCATCGTCTTGGTCCATCTAATAATCAAAAACACAATCAACAAAATAGCAGGTCCGGCGGCAAAAGCACTCACCAAGAAACGAGGTGCCAGAATCGCAGTATTCCAAAAGGGTCGGCCACCCAAACCACTATAAAGAAATGCCGTAACCGTGTGAATGCTCACCGCCCAAGCCATCGAAAGAAAAACCAAAGGCAGATAAAAAGACTTCACAGGCGTTTCGCCCTTGTATTGTTTGTAAAGCAAATAGCCCGGCAAATGCAAATTCAGCAGCAAATAAATATTTAAAACAATCACGTCCCAAGCCAAGATAGAATCGGGAAAGTTCAATCTGCCAAAACCTGGAACCAAATGCAATGCCCGCTCTGGGTGCCCCAAATCAACAGTCACAAAAGCCAAACACATCACAATGGCCGAAACGGCAAGTAACTCACCAATCAATACAACCCGCTTAATATCTTCACGATGAAACGCGTAGGCCGGAATAACAAGCAACACCGCAGCAGCAGCAACGCCTACCAAAAAGGTAAAATTGGCAATATAAGCACCCCAACTCACCTGGTCGCTGAGGTTCGTCACAATAAAACCATCGCGCAGTTGAATGCCCCACGCACCCATTCCAACAACAATCACAACCAGCAAAGCACCAATCCAAAGATAATAGTTACGCGATCCAACAAGCGCGTAACGTATCATATCGATCCAATATGTAAAATAATCTTTCATCGTCCTTCCCCGGTTTCGACCATAGGCTTTTAAGATTCTTAATCGAAATAATAATAAATATTCGGAATGGTCCCGAGCTCTTCTTTCAACACAAAAACCCGTTTATTCTGAACAATCTGTGCCACATCACTGTTCGGGTCAGCAATGTTGCCAAACTTGCGTGCACCCGTAGGGCACGCTTCCATACAAGCAGGCATGGCACCCAAACGCGTACGGTGCAAACAGAAATGACATTTTTCAACAACGCCCTGAGGACGCACTCGGTTGCTCAAATAACTTTGGTTGGTATTGATCTCCGACCGTTGCAATTCGGGTTCTTTAAAGTTGAACCGTCGCGCGTCATAAGGACACGCCGCCATACAATACCTGCACCCAATGCACCAATCGTAGTCAATCACAACAATGCCATCGTCTTCTTTCCAAGTAGCTTCAACTGGGCACACTTTTGTGCAAGGTGGGTTGTCACACTGGTTGCACTGCATCGGAAGATAAAACTTATCCTTCTTGGGCACCTCTCCTTCATAATATGCGTCGCCCTCTTCCAAATTAAACGTGCCACGATCCAATTCAATCACCTTAATATATTGAACAGCAGGGTCACGGCTTTGATTGTTCTCTTCGACACACGCGTGCACACAAGCCCGGTTGCCATTGCAAACCGAAAGAGAAATCGCAAAAGCAAAGCGTGCTCCAGGTACAGGAGGTGGATCTTTTAAGTTAATATCCACATTATATTTTTTCTTGGTATCTTCGGAAATGCGCGCAAAGACTTTTTCTTTTTCTTCAGCCGTCATCTCCTTGTAATGGTCTTGAAAAAACTTGTCCATACCTGTGGTAGAACAACCTGACTGGGTCGCCGCAACACCTGCTGCAGCAACACCCGCCGTAAGCTTCTTCAAAAAACCACGCCGGCTTGCCGGTTCGGCCAATTTGATCTCGGCCTTTTTCTTCAGTCGATGTGCTGCACGGTCAGATTTATTTTTATCCGAATCTATTTTCACGGATGATCTCCCTTAGGAATACCACCAGCAGGAAAAGGCGGCGCAGCCATAGCTTGCATCTTAGGCCGCCCAGGTGTGTGCGGGTTGTGGCATCCCACACAACTTATTTTTTGAGCAACGCCCATCCATCCACCCACAATTTTCCCGTGCGCCCCCATGTCCCAGTCACGCTTCTTTTCACCGTGGCACTGACCACAAATTTCTTGTGAGGTATTAAACGATACGGGCTCAAGTGTAATACGCTTCAATTGATCCATATTATAGGGATCGTGACATAATTGACATTTGTTCATGCCCGGAAAGTGCTTGAGCACGATATCCGTATGTTTCTTGGTGCCATCTTTAGACATCGTCTCTGGTGCCACCTTCTTATGACATTCACTGCACGGAAAGTTCCTGATGCGGCCTTCGCGTTCAATAATTGTCACTTTTTGAGGCGGCGGCGGTGCAGCACTTTCAGCCACAGTGTGAGGCGGTTTATGGCAACTTAATATGAGGAGCATACTCCCCAAAAGTGCAACAAACACACTTTTATGATTCACCAAGGTTTTCATCTGAAGCTTCTCCAATAAGGTGAACGTAGTTCTTATTGATCGTAACGCTCCTTGAATTCCTTGGCGCGCTTGGCGCGTTCGGCCTTCTCTGCATCACTCATCTGACCCAAATACCACCGATGTTCTTCTGAAGAGAGCACCTCATGAATAACGTTTTGCAGATTCTTTGCCGCAGCGACAAGCGTTTCATCCTGCTTGGCAAGTCCCTTTTCAGCCAACTCTTCTAATTCAGGAACCAATTCCGTGTAGAAATGTTTGGCAACCTCATAGGTACCGTGCCAGTGCGTATAATCAGGCCCCATCATCGAAGCACCGTGACGTGCACGACGACCTTCGTGATGCCACAATTCAAACCAAATGAAATCGAGTTTATTGCTAAATTTCACTGCTTTCATCAATGGCTTAGCAGCAGCCATCAGCTTAATACCTGGGTCGGCAAACTTAACGTGATACTCATTAATCAAAGCATCATACTGCGTATAGAAAGCATCGACATAGGGTTGACCGTGACAAGCCAAACACACATTTTCCATATTTTTACGACGGGTTTTCCAATCAACTTTCGCACCAGGCAGGCCCATCTTCGCATCCGAAACTTCTGGGCGAATGGATTTGATCGGGCGGTTGTTCCAAGAAATACGCATCCCAGCATCGTGTGTAAGTGGCTGTGTGCTTGTTGCCGACATATGACAGGTCGCACACGTAGGAGCAGCGTTGTAGTCTTCACCAACAATCCACTTATCATTTTCCAAATTCATGCGATCTTTATTGGCCTGAAAAGCGATACCATGTTTTGATTCATTATAGATTTCAATCTGAGGATGATCGGGGCCCATATGACACTTGCCACAGTTTTCTGGATTTCGTGCTTGCGCAACAGAGAAACGGTGACGACTGTGACACGCAGAGCAAGACCCGCGACTGCCATCTGGATTAAGACGACCAATACCTGTATTGGGCCACGTAGCAGGGTCGAGCTTGCCTTCTCCAATCACTTTCACTTCCGATCCGTGGCACTGCCAACATCCATTAATCGCAGCAGCAGAAACACCATTTGGGAAAGCCGCCGTTCTCAGCAGTTTCGAGCCTTCAACAACCTCGGCCAAAATATTGTCCAATGATCCCAAAATCTTTGCCGCTTGTGCATGATGCGATCCTTGAAATTCCTCCACCTCTTTTTCGTGACATTTGCTACAATCTTTAGGAGAAACAATGGTCGCAATTCGTTCGCCATGGTGCATATAAGCATCAATGTCACCCGGATGGGCTTCGTGACATTCAAAACATCCCACCTTGGCACGATAATGTCGCGAAGAACCCCATTGCTCAACCGTTGCCAAAGACTCCTTTTTGTGACACGCAATACAAGCCTTTGTTTTTTCCGAAAACTCAGACGGCAATTCTGCACCAGCATTTGCCATCAAACCAGAGACCAACAAAATGGCAAACACAAAAATCAAACGTTTTTGTGTGCTGCGATGTGTGAAAAATCCTACGAAGCCTCTCATGGTTGTTTCCTCCTAAACGGCTGACGGACGCAATTGCAGTGACCAACAGCAAAATTTTGCAACGACAGGGCAATAAATCTGTAAAATTTGACGCTGTTAAAGCTCAAACACACGAACAACAAAAAGATATTAAGATAAAAAGATCATTATTTATATTATATGATAACTTCTGGGTTTATGAGTGTCAAGTTTATTCTCACTTTTTACCTAAATTTTAAACAAAAAAAAGTCCTGCCAAATACATTAGCAAAACTTTTCAAATCCATTAGTGTATCAAAAAACAGTGCTTTTTGAAATCAACTCACAACAAAAACCATCGTCCTCTTTTTCAAAGGAGGAGTATCGGAGGATTCATCAACGATCAAGAGAGTTTCGATTCAGACTGATGCATCCTATTTTTTGCGTATCACAACCTATTTCATCCCCCGAACCTTCTCCAACAAATCACTCACACGTTTGGGAGATACTTTTTGGGCCGTGCCCAACTCCTGTGCAAATACAGACACCCGAAGCTCTTCAAGCATCCACCTCAAATCCTCCACAGCCGTGCGCTTTGCAAACGACAGTTCCGAATCCAACAGCGCATCTACTGCATCCTGAAATGGCTTAATCACCTCAGCCTTTTGAAAATCTTTACGCGGGTCAACCTTGGCCCGTTCGGCACGCAATTGAATCCCTTTCAAAAAACGGCTCAAGTGGGGCAATTGATCAAAAGGCGTGCGCCGCAAAAAATCAGACGGCATCAAACGTGAGACATCGACCTCCAACTCAGGATAGGCCTTGGGCATCAAACAAATCTCGCGATACGTCTCAAACAAAGAACCAATGGAACTCAACAACTGTGGCACCATATGTTGCAGCTTAATACGTGCATCTTTCACCCGTGCTTCAAACCGCTCTGTCGTCACCGGAAAAGGCGCATCCTTATCAAACAAAAACGCGACCAAATTTTCATAAGCCGCATCACGTAGCGCATCACTACCGCCTTCAAACAATGCCACCTGTGTCGCCTGCTTCAACTCACCCAACGATCGCTTGAGCGCTTTCATTTCATCGCGCATGTCCCGTTCGCACAACCGCATCCATCCCGCTCGCGTTTCATTTTCTGCCTCATCTGGCCGATTAAACAAACACACATCCACTCGCTCTGCATCACATTTTAATCCAACATACCCAAACACCGTCAGGCCCCCCGTCTGCGACACCTCTACCCGCTCAGGCAACGCACCCAAATCACCACCCTTCACATCCTCTCTAGACACCAACGTCACCGCTTGTGTCCAAGCCTCAGATTCCACACTCTCTTCGTGCTGATCCAACCGTTCACGTAATTCTGCCAGATCCCGTGCCGATGCAATCGTTTCTTCTTTTTCACCCTGTACGTCCACACGCATTCTCAAATGCTCGGGCAAATCATCGGTCTTCCAATCGTTCCTTGATATCTCAATACCATACCGGCTCAAAATATGAGCAGACAACGACGCCAAGAAGTCGCCATGTGTTGGCTGAAGCGTCTGAGTAATTTCACGCGCTTTATCTGGCACCGGTACAAATTGTTTGCGAATGCCCTTTGGCAATGAACGCAACAAATAGGTAAGCTTTTCTTCCAATAACCCAGGCACCAACCACTCCAACACATCGTTTTGAACAAAGTGCATCATCTTATACGGCAACTTCAATGTGACGCCGTCTTCATCTTGCCCCGGTCGATAGGCATACACCAAAGGAATCTGCTGCCCATCCACTTCCAAA
>JABIFK010000064.1 GCA_018650745.1 Candidatus Latescibacterota bacterium
CGCACGTTTGAGTTTGCTGACGGTTTCTTCCATTGTGGCATCTTCTAAGTCATCGAGGAATTGTTTTTTAATTTTAAAAGAGCGTCCGCCTATTTTTACAAGTGCCTCGCCCGTGTTTTCGATTTCGTCTTGCCTGTCCGAAATGAGGTGCAAGACGTGTGATGGTTCATAGGGCGCGGCAATGGTTGCCACGGCAATGGCCGATGGAATGCTGTGCGCGGCTTGTAGAACAGCTGCACCGCCTAAAGAATGTCCGACTAAGATTTTAGGCGCTTCGTAATTCGCTTCGAGAAAATTTGCGGCAGATACAAGGTCTGTGACGTTGGATGAAAAATTGGTATCTGAAAAATCTCCTTCACTTTCTCCGAGGCCCGTAAAATCAAACCGAAAGACTGCAATGCCTTGCTCTGTGAGCGATTGTGCAATATTGCTTACGGCCCGAAGGTTTTTGGTGCCTGTAAAGCAGTGCGCAAACAATGCATAGGCTCTTGGTATGCCTTCATCTGGGCGTTCCAATCGGGCAGCCAATTGGTGACCTGTTGCGTTTATAAAGGTGAGGCGCTCTGTTTTCATGACAATACCTCTAAGTGAAAGTTTTCTGTACCTCAGCCATTGTATTGAGCAGATATTGAATGTCTTCTTTGGTGTGTGTGGCCATCACAGAAAGACGTAACCGGCTTTGACCTTCGGGTACGGTAGGCGGCCGAATGCCGTAGAGATAAATACCACGTTCGTAAAGTTCTGTAGATATCGCAATGGTTTTTTTATCATCGCCAATAATAATTGGGATAATTTGCGTTTGTGTATTTCCCACATCAAAACCCAGCTTTTGGAGACCTTCGCGAATGGTTTCGATGTTGTGCCAGAGGTTTTGACGGATGGCAGGTGTATTGGATATCAGATCAAGGGATGCTGTGGTGCTGGCACATGCATCTGGTGGCATTGCAGTCGTATATATATACGATGCCGACCGGTTGCGTATCAAATCTATGAGGTCTGAACGGCCCGAAATAAAACCACCCGAGGCACCCAAGGCCTTGCTACCAGATGTCATGTGGATGTCGATGGCGTCAGATGAAAGACCAAAGTGTTCAAATGTACCCCGACCATTTGCGCCAAGCACACCCGTGCCATGGGCATCGTCAACCATGAGTATGGTTTGAAACTCTTGGGCAAGTGAAACAAGTTCTGGGAGGGGTGCAATGTCGCCATCCATCGAAAAGACACCGTCGGTGACAATGAGGCGGCGGCGATAGTTTTTGGCGTTTTGAAGTTTCGAGTGCAAGTGGTCGGTGTCGCCGTGTGAGTATATTTCAACTTTTGCACGCGAAAGCCGGCAGCCGTCAATGATGCTGCGGTGATTCAATTGATCACTAAAGATAATATCATCAGGCCCCAACAATGCGGTCATGACACCTAAGTTGGCCGTGTAACCCGTGGGAAATACAACAGAAGCTTCGGTGGTCAGAAACTTGGCCATGCACGTTTCAAGTTCTGCATGGGGGGCCATATATCCCGAGATGAGGGCTGATGCAACACTGCTTGTGCCATAACGATGAATCGCTTCTACTGCGGCCCCTTTTAATGTGGGATGGTTGGCCAACCCCAAATAATTGTTGGAGCAAAAGAGAATCAGATCACGATCATCAATCCGAATTCGTGTTTCTTGTGCCGATTCAATTTGTTTTGTGCTGCGAAAACGATCTGTTTCTCGCAAGGCTTGGAGTTCTTTATTTATGTCAGGGAGCATTTTAAGTGTCTATTATTTATTTGTTTATTGGTGTTGAGTGGGTTGACTTTAGCTTGCTTGTGTGTGATTGACAAGGAGGAAATACACCCTTATATTCTACCACTCTTACCTTATTTCGCAACCACGAATTTACGGATGTTTCCATGCGTTGGGCACAGGTTTTACAAACCCCTTCCCTTGTTATAGATTCTCAAGTTTTTGACAGGGCACGACTTGCTAAGGGTGAGTTCACCCTTTTATTGGGCCCCGATGAAGAGGGGCGCAAAGCATATATTGGTATTTGTATGTGTGATGGGCAAGTGACTGTTTCGGTATTGGCTGAGGGGTTAGAGAAATATGGGGCACGCCCAGATCATGAAGAATGGTATAATCGTGCATACTTGGCCGTGTCACTCAATCCCAAACATGATCATGCCACACGCTGGTCATATGCGGTGGATGATCGCAATGAAATCGTGCACGAAGCGCATTTTGCTTGCCCAGGAGAAGAGCTGGGCGATGATGCCGCTCGGGTTTTGGATACACCCGCAATGCCCCAAGCCGAGTTCGAATATTTAGATGATTCTCGCTTTTTTGCCCGTCTGTCATTTGCTGACGAAGGGCTTTGGAATGAGGTCGGTTTAGCGGGATTGGCCTTGCGCGTTGGTTTCCACGAAATTCCAATGCCCGATTCTTTGGCTTGGCCCAATCGCGTGACGTGGGCAAAGGATTCTCCGCTCACTTTTGGTGACTTATACAAAAACGCATCATCTCTCTATGTTGATTCAATGGATTTGGGAAAACCCGTATGGGGTGGAGACCCAAGTCCTATTTTTTTGAACTGCCAGTTCGTTAGTGATAGTACACGTGCTGGGACGGTGAAGGTTCGCATTGACCTACCTACCGATGGCGTTTATGAACAAGGTCCTTTTAAATGGGATTGTGATGGGGCAAATGGGCAGATTGAGATCCCTTTGATTTTTCCTTTTCGCGCGAAGTGGTCCAACGGGCTTGAAAATGTTGCTCGGTTACACGTTAATGTGTTAGATGAACAAGGTGATCTTATTTGGAATGGTGCATTTCCCTTTGGTTTCGATACGGGTATCTTGGTGCGTGAACGGTTTGGCGGGATTCGGGTAGATCGGCCCGAGCCTACGGATGCAAATTTTCTGAACGCATTTCGATCTTTTATTTTGAGCCATTTGCCCAACTATCTTGCCAAGACCACGCGCGAGGGCGCACCATCCGATTTTTATTTGGAAGATCCCGAAGGCGGTGCGAATGTTGATTTATCCACTGCTGATGCATTGGATCAAGTTGCGACAATGATTGCTGAGCGGTTCCCCAATTGGCAAGATGCGTTGTGTGCTGCAGCAATGTGGGTGCATCATCCTTGTGTGACCCGACATTCGTCAACGTGGTCACGTGTATCCAATAGCGCGTCCATTGAGACAATTCCCCGTTTGGCCGGGTGTTTTTGTGGTGATACCACAAGGCTAACAGCACTGTTGGCAGAAAAAATTGGTGAACAGATGAAGGTTCCCTTACGAGGTTTATCAATGGGGTTGCGGGGGCATTTGGCCACATGGGTTGAATCACCAATTGGTGTTGTTGTTATCGATGGAATGTTGGGGCTTTGGTTTCATACATTGGACAATAGACAACTGGCTACTTTAGATGAGATGCGTACCCAACGTGAGATTGCCGAACGGGTTTGGTATGCACCAAGAGCACATGGTCATGAATATTTCTTTGGTGTAAACAATCAGTTGATTAGGCCCTTTAAGAGTGGGCCGCTGGTGTGGCCAGCGGCCAATGACGGGAGATAGGATGGGGCAGGATCGCAATTCGTGGTGGATGTTGACATTGGTTTATCCGGCTCTGTCGGGCTTGATTATGGCTGCGGCTTTTCCTCCGTTGCCATTGGGGTTCTTGGCCTGTTTGAGTTTGCTGCCTTTGGTCGGGTCTGCCAAAAATCTGAGCGGGCGTGGTGCATTTGGGGCTGGGTTCGTTCAGGGGCTTGTGTTTTATGGCGCAACGCTCTATTGGATCGCATGGATCACCCCACCAGGTATGGCTGGGGCGATTTTTTATATGTCGTTGTTTCGAGGGCTGTTTGTCTGGGTATGGTCTTTTATTTTACGCAGATCACAGCTTTTAGGCTTGTGGTTGGCACCCTTTTTGTGGGTGGGATTTGAGTATTTTAACACCTTAAGCGATATGGGTTTTTCTTGGGTGTTGTTGGGGCATTCGCAGGCCGACTATTTACCCTTGATCCAGTTTGCCGAAGCCACGGGTGTTTATGGCGTTTCGTTTTGGGTGGTGTTGGTCAATGTGGTTGTGCTGATGGTGTGGCAAGGTGAGCATCGCAAAAAATGGATGGGTGTTCTGGTGGTGTGTTTTGCTTTGCCTTTGGGATTTGGACTGTGGCGATTGGCAGAACCCGTTCCAGAAGGTGATTTTTCTGTGGCCTTGGTGCAGCAGAATATTCCACCAACCGAAAAATCACACTGGGGGTTTGATCACAATTTTAATCATATCAAACCGCTGACCATTCAGGCCAAAGAGACCGGTGCAAAGCTGGTGGTGTGGTCAGAGGCAGCTCTGCCTGCCTATTTTAAAAGTTCAGTGCATCGCACATACCAAGCTCGAACACAGGCTTTGGTGGATTCGTTGGGCATTCATTTATATATGGGTGCTAATCGCTACGAAGAAGATCCCGGTCGAGACCGGCGCTATAATTCGTCTTTTTTGTTTGAGCCGGGTGGTGGTGATTTACCTCATTATGATAAGGTGAAGGTTGTGCCTTTTGGTGAACGAGCACCTTTTCCCGAATTGCTTTCTATATTGAGAGAAATTCGTTGGAGCGGTGCCGGATATGTGAGTGGAGATTTTGAGTCGGGTGTTGCACGTACCGTGTTTGAAGTTCCCGGCGGGAAATTTTCAGGTATGATTTGTTTTGATTCTGTATTTCCCTGGTTGGCTCGTGAGTTGACTGTTGAGGGTGCTGAATTTCTGGTCGTGATTACAAATGATGGATGGTTTGGGCGCACGTCTGGACCTTATCAACATGCCAAGATGTCGGTGTTTCGAGCGATAGAAAACCGTCGGTCGGTGATACGGTGTGCCAACACGGGCATTTCAATGTTTATTGATCCCTATGGCCGTCGTTTGCAAGAGACGGGAATCTATCATGAAGCTGTTTTGCAGCAGAATGTGGTGCGGCGAACAGATTTGTCGATTTATGCTCGGTTTGGTGATTTGTTTTCACAGTTGTGTTTGGTGATGGTGTTCATGGGCATTTCAGTTGTTGCCATTCGTCGTCCTGAGGTAGATGAATCGTCAGAAGATGTGACAAAACCTCAAGTACCCGAAGGAACCGTTGCATCCATTGGTATTGCGCATGAAGAAGGCTTGGTGGGCGAAGAAGGCAAACCGATGCCGTTTTTGGATCATTTGGAAGAGCTGCGATGGCATATTTTAAAGGCATTGGCTGCAATTATTGTTGGCGCGATTTTTTGTGGTATCTTTGTCGATCAGATTTTGTTTTTATTGACCCGACCTGTTCGCGTTATGGAATTTCCACCGGTGTTGCAGACATTAAAGCCGATGGGCATGTTTGTGGTTAAACTGGAAATTGCTTTGGTTGGGGGAGGCATTCTTGCGTTGCCCATTTTGATTTACCAACTGTGGTTATTCATCGCACCTGGTTTGTTCTCTCGAGAACGGCATTTTGCGACGTTTGTTATTGGGTCTTCTACGGTGTGTTTTGGTTTTGGTGCTTTTTTGGCCTATTGGGTTGTGATACCTATGGCGATGACTTTTTTTGTGGGGATGACCGCTGATACCGGGGTGGCTGCCCAGTTTGATATTGGGCTTTATATTAGTTTTGTCATCCGTTTGTTGTTGGCATTTGGTTTGGTGTTTGAATTGCCCGTATTGACCTTCTTTTTGGCAAAAATAGGCTTGGCAACGTCTGAGCGATTGCGGAAAGGACGTCGTTATGCGATCATTGTTGGATTTATTTTGGCTGCCATTTTAACACCCCCAGATCCTATCTCTCAATTGCTTATGGCTTTGCCACTTGTTGTGTTGTATGAGGTGAGTATTTGGGTGGCACGTTTGGTTAATGAATAGGGTGGTGAGATTATCGAAAAACCATGTGTAAGATATGTCGAAGCATCTCCGACTGAAATAGAAGGGAAACAGCTGATATATTTGCGAGATCCCGAAGGTTTGGCACCTGAGATGGCAGTGCCCAATGTGGCCTATTTTTTAATGACACAAATGGATGGTTCACGATCTTCTGTAGATTTGCAAAACGTATTTTCCAAACAATTTCAGGGCGCTTCGGTTACCGTTCAGGAAATTGATGCACTGATTGAACAATTAGATGAAGCGTTCTTGCTTCGTAATAATCGGTATGAGAAACAACTCAAAGAACATCAAGCGGCCTTCTTAAATTCGTCAACAAGGCCAGCAGCACATGCTGGTTTGTCCTATCCCGATGATGCGAGTGCACTCCGGGCTATGATAAATGGTTTTTTTGACGAGGGCCCTGGGCGCCCCCATGGACAAAAAACGGAGCCATTAAAGGCGTTGATTGCACCACATATTGATTTTAATCGGGGTGGGCCTTGTTTTGCGTGGGCATATAAAGCTTTGGCAGAATCACCACCACCAGATTTGTTCGTTGTTTTGGGCACGGGCAATTCTGCGCGGCAACCCTTTGTGATGAGTCGCAAAGATTTTGAAACGCCTTTTGGGGTGCTCAAGGCCGACCGAGATATCATTAACCAAATTGCCGAGATCGCGCCTTTAGATGTGTTTGCTGATGAGTTCGCCCATAAAGAAGAGCACGCAATTGAATTCCAAGCTGTATTTCTGAAATATCTGTATCCAGATCAAGAAATCCCATTTATACCTATTTTATGCGGTTCATTTCACGAAATGGTTGAAGGCAAAGACATGCCGGAGTCTGCATCTGTTGTTGCTGATTTTATGAGTGGGCTCAAAAAAGTGCTGGACGCTTCGGGCAAGCGCATATGTTTTATTGCGGGTGTCGATTTAAGTCACGTTGGGCAGCATTTTGGGGATGCCGGCATTTTGTCCGATGAATTTGTTGTAGACATAGAGTCTGTTGATCAGGAGCTGATTGCAAAAGCTGTTGCGGGTGACGCGAATGGGTATTTTGATGTGGTGATTCGAGAATGTGATCGCACGCGCGTTTGTGGTACTTCGTCTATTTATACCATGTTGAAAACGATGGATACGGGTAAGGGTGAATTGCTAAAGTATGATCATATTGTCGATCAAGATACACAACAGATGGTTTCTTTTGTGAGCATGGCATTTTATTAAAAGCGGAAGGAGGCAAGATGGAAAACCTTAAGGTCTCTAGCCTTACCTTGCGCAGAGGAGTTGCTGAGTGAAAGTTTGTCTGCTGGCGAGTGGGAGTGCGGGTAATTCAATTTATATCCAAAATGGAGCCACACGTATATTGGTAGATGCTGGGTTGACAGGCAAACAAATTGAAAACCGTTTAAGCAGTATCGGCGTAGATCCCACGACATTGCAGGGCATTGTTGTCAGCCATGAACACTCTGACCATATTAAAGGCGTGGGTATCATGGCGCGTCGTTATGGATTTCCTGTGTGGATGACACAAGGAACGTTGGATGGTTCTAAAAAGATTTTTAGGGGAACAGAACGCGTCCATGTTATTGATAATGATCAGAATTTTTCGATTGGCGATTTGGAATTTCAACCCTTTCCGTTGCCCCATGATGCTGCCGATCCCGTCAATTATGTGATTACGAATGGATCTGCGAAAGTTGCTATTGCGACAGACATGGGTGTGATGACTCAATTGGTTTACCAACGGTTGCGCGATGTGGATTTTGTAGCCATCGAGTCTAATTATGATCGAAAGATGCTCATGGATGGGCCATATCCGTGGGTTTTAAAAAAACGAATTAGTGGTCGGCACGGGCATTTGCCCAATGATGGCGCTGCCGAAGTCTTGTGTGATTTGGCTCAGGAAGGTGTGAAACACGCAGTGCTTGCTCATTTGAGTGAAAAGAATAACCATCCTGATTTGGCGCGTAATACTTGCCAAGATTTGTTGAAACAACACGGAGTTGGAAATTTTCCAGTGACGGTCGCACTGCAAGAGCGGCCGAGCGAGATATTTATTATTTAGAGAATATAAAAAAGAAAAATGAGGGTCGAGATCCGTTGAGTGAATATTGATCTTCATCTTTCTTCTTCTTTACGATTGGAGATTGTTTTGAGCATTTGGGCTGCCGTTGGGGTTTTGGTGATTTGTTTTGTTGTGCTGACAAAATGTGCCGATTGGTTTGTTGATGGTGCCGTGGGCATTGCCGAATATTTGAACGTGCCCAAAATGTTAATTGGCATTGTGTTGATGAGTTTGGCCACAACATCCCCTGAACTGGCTGTTTCTGTTATGTCGGCATTTGAGGGCAAACCGGAAATGGCATTGGGCAATGCTGTGGGATCTGTGATTGTGGATGATGGGGTTGCTTTGGGTCTTGGAGCGTTTTTAGCCGCTACGCCTATTGTAATTAACCCTTATTTGTTAAAAACAACGGGCATATTTTTAGTAATTGTGGATGTGATTGCTTATGCCATGGTTTTTAATGATCATACACTGAGCCGTGGTGAAGGTGGTATTTTGGTTTTGTTGTTTGTGGTTTATACTGTTTTTGCTTATGTCACACGCAAACAATCTCAAAACTCTGAGAATTTAGATGAATTGGCAGAGATTGAGGAGGCCATAGAAGGCAAAGGGATTGGCAGTCTTATTTTTTGGTTCTGTATAGGGGTGGTCGGGGTCTTGATCTCAAGCCATTTCATCGTAGACTCTGCAACTGTGATTGCCGAATTCTTAGGTGTCAGTGGTGCTGTTATTGGATTAACGGTTGTGGCAATTGGTACTTCATTGCCAGAGATTGCAACGGCTGTCACATCTGCTAAAAAAGGGCATGGCGAGTTGATGGTCGGCAATATTCTCGGTGCCGATATTCTGAATATTTGCTGGATTGCAGGTGCGTCGGCACTGGTCAATCCTTTGGTGGTTCAGGCACGTGTGATACATTTTTCATTTCCTGCTATGCTGATCATTGTCATCGGCATGTTGGTCATGATGCGGACTGGGTATAGACTTTCACGTGGTGAAGGCGTCGTTCTTGTTTTAATGTATGTGGTGTATTTAGGTATGATGATGAAGTTGTTTCTATAATAAGTATGACATTTGACTCACGATAGAGCGAATATGTATGATAACTTCTGTTTCTTCAGGCTAAGGGGTGTTCAATGAAAACAATTCTAGTAACAGGTGGCGCTGGTTTTATTGGCAGCCATTTTGTACGTCATATATTGAATACGTATGAAGATTATCATGTGATCAATTTTGACAAACTTACATATGCAGGTAATTTGGAAAACTTGAGAGATGTTGAGAATAATTCTCGGTACGAATTTGTGCAGGGTGATATTGGCAATGCAGAATTGGTCGATCATGTGATGAAGCGCGTTGATTATGTGACGAATTTTGCCGCTGAGAGTCATGTCGATCGAAGTATTATGGGGGCCGAAGATTTTATGCGATCCAATGCATTGGCCGTTTATACTTTATTGGATTCCGCCCGACACCACAATGTGGAGCGTTTTTTACAAGTGAGTACCGATGAAGTCTATGGTTCTTTGGCTGATGGCGAAGCCCCTTGGACAGAGTCTTCGCCCTTGGCTCCCCGCAATCCTTATTCTGTGGCCAAAGCTTCTGGCGATATGATGGCACAGTCTTTTGCGATTACGTATGATATGCCAGTGGTTATCACCCGCGCATCCAATAACATTGGCCCTTTTCAATATCCCGAAAAACGCGTACCCGTGTTTATTACCAATGCAATTGATGATTTGTCTTTACCCGTCTATGGAGATGGCAGCGCCGTGCGCGATCATTTATATGTTACGGATCATTGTGAGGCAATTGATTTGGTTTTACACAAAGGTACTGTTGGCGAGGCGTATAATGTGGGTGGAGAGAATGAGGCCAACGGCGTTGATGTCGTGGAGAAGATATTAGATGCTATGGAGAAGCCGCGAGAGTTGATCAAATATGTAACCGATCGACCTGGGCATGATATGAAATATTCGTTGAATGCGGCTAAAACTATGGATTTGGGATGGAAACCAAAACATGACTTTGAGAGTGCTTTGAGATTGACTGCCGAATGGTATAGTGCAAATGAAGATTGGTGGCGGAAGATCAAAGAGGGTGCAGATTATCAAGCGTATTATCAGCGCAATTACAAAAACAGATAGATGTTAGACATAAAAAGCGCCCGATTTAATCGGGCGTTTTTTTTATGCAAAAGGTGGAGTAGGTGGATCTCCGGGAAAAGGGTCTTCGTCTTCATGGGTTTCATCTTGGAGCGGCATGCCCCAAATAAGACAGTTGGGGTCCATTTCGGTTAATGGGAGACCTTCGTATATTTCTGGGATGAGTTCTGTCCCACAATTTGGGCAATAGATAAACGATGGATGGAATGCAACTTTTTGTTCGCCGTTGGGACAGACTTTAATCACATTGTCTAGGGTGTCGCCACAGTGTACGCAGTGTTGCATGATGCCATCATAGGGTGTTTTTTTGTGACAGTGTGGGCATGAGATAACTTCATGCAATTCCATCTTTTCAATTGGCGGCTGTTCAATAGAGACCGCCATACGATCTGGTACTGAAACGTAATCCGCTTTGTATGTTGTGAACTTTTCACGAATCTGGCTGGTCTGAATGGCGAGATACTTATCTGATATGGTAATGCTGGTTACTATGTAGGGCGAAATGCCTACGTAGTGAATAAGGTCCTGTGTGCCCCAGTCTCTTTGCTCAACAATTGTGGCGTTGTGCTGCTCGCTCAACGCAATGAAATCTGCTATTTTTTTACGATTTTCTTGTTTGAGCTTGGTGTCTTCTTCTTCAAATTCGTACAGTGTGCCAAAGTCGATCCGAATCATAATGCCAATACCTCTTTGAGAAAATGACCGGTGTACGAATTGGGAGTGTTTGCGATTTGTTCGGGTGTGCCAGTGGCAACGATTTCTCCACCACCCGCGCCACCTTCTGGGCCCATGTCTATTATCCAATCGGCTCTTTTTATAACATCGAGATTGTGTTCGATGACAAGCACTGTATTGCCTCTATCAACCAGACGATCAAGAACTTCGATGAGTACGCGGATGTCTTCAAAATGCAGGCCGGTGGTGGGTTCGTCAAGAAGGTAAAGCGTCTTGCCCGTGGCGGTTCTGGCAAGTTCTGCGGCGAGTTTTACACGTTGAGCTTCGCCACCGGAGAGAGAGGTTGCAGGTTGGCCGAGCCTTAAGTAACCCAGCCCAACATCAGCGAGTGATCTGAGCTGGCGTTGGGCTGGTGGGATATCCCTAAAGAAAGTAAGTGCATGATCAACGGTCATGGAGAGGACATCTGCTATAGATGATCCTTTATAACGCACTTCAAGGGTTTCTCGGTTATATCGCGCACCACCACAGGCATCGCAGGTGACAAAAACATCGGGCAAAAAGTGCATTTCTATTTTACGAAGACCCTCACCTTGGCAAATTTCACAACGTCCACCTTTAACATTAAAGCTAAATCGCCCAGCGCCATAACCACGCACCTTGGCTTCGGGCAGCTGGGCATAGAGTTCTCGAACTGCCGTGAATAGGTTCGTATATGTGGCGGCATTAGAGCGTGGTGTGCGACCTATGGGTGCTTGGTCTACGCGAATGACTTTGTCGATTTGATGATCGCCTTCAATGCACTCAAACGGTAGGGGCGTTTGGGTTGCTCTGTGAATGCGGTGTGCCAATTCAGGGTAAAGTGTGCTGTTAATGAGTGAGCTTTTACCAGACCCAGAGACACCGGTAATACAGACGAATATTCCGAGAGGGATTTCGGCTGTGACCGATTTCAGATTGTGGCCGTTTGCTCCTATAATGCAGATTCTGCCTTTTGTTTCCCTGGCAGACGGTGGCGCTGGTATGCTTTTGGCGTGAGATAAATATGCCCCTGTGAGTGAAGCTGGATTGGCAATCACGTCTGCAGGGGTGCCTTGGGCGATCAGTTCCCCTCCGTGTTCGCCAGCGCCTGGCCCCAGGTCAATAAGGTGGTCCGCAGTATGCATGGCTTCGCTGTCGTGTTCCACGACAATAACCGAGTTGCCCAAGTCGCGCAATTGGCAGAATGTTTTGATGAGTTTGCGGTTGTCACGCGGATGCAAACCAATGCTGGGTTCATCGAGAACATACAGAACTCCCACCAAGCGCGTTCCAATTTGGGTTGCCAAGCGAATGCGCTGAAATTCCCCCCCCGAAAGTGTGGCTGCCCTTCTTGCCAATGTGAGATAGTCTACGCCAACATCTTTTAAGAAGGTGAGCCTGTTTTGGATTTCGCGAATAATTGGGGTGGCAATTTCTGCAGCATTGTTTGAAAAGGTAAGGGTTTCAAATAATGCATATGTATCATGAATGGGCAGATTTGCTATGTCTGATATGGTATGCGTATTTATTGTAACAGCAAGTGCTTCAGGGCGAAGCTTGGCACCGTGACAATCTTGGCAGGTTTGTTGTTTCGTAAAGGGTACTATTTTTTCTTGTGCTTCTTCTGTTGCTGTGTCGTATTGGCGTTGGAGTTCTGGGATGATACCGTCAAATGAGAATCCTTTTTGTTGGATTCCCTCCAAAATGCTTTTTTGTATTTTGGATGAGAGATCACCAAAGGCTACCGCCAGGTCAAACGACAAATGTTTCGATAGGTGTTGGAGTTGTTCGACTTGGCGTTTTCCTTTGGGAATTCCCCAAGGAGCGATTGCACCTTCAAGAATAGATAAACTGGGGTCTGGGACGATGCACTTTGGGTCTATTTGAGGCATAGAACCCAACCCACCGCAGGTTGGGCATGCACCGTGAGGGCTGTTAAAGGAAAAAAGCCGTGGTTCGAGTTCTTCAATTTCAAAATGACCTTCTGTACATGCAAACCGTGTTGAAAAAGTCCACTCTTCTTGGCCAACAATGTCTATTGTGGCTATGCCATTCGAAAGACCCAAGGCAGTTTCCAATGAATCTGCCAACCGACTATTGATGTCTTTGCGTATGACCAAGCGATCAATGACGGCTTCAATTGTATGGGGCGTTGATTTATCTAAGACGATATCATTATCTAATGGAATGGTTTCGCCATCGACCCGGGCTCTCACATAGCCTTCTTTGCGCAAAGCTTCAAATACATTTAGATGAGCCCCTTTTTCATTACGAACAAGGGGTGAGAGAACTTGAAGGCGCTGCTTATCGGGTAATTTTAGGAGATGGTCTACGGCTTGTTCAATGGTATGGCGTTC
>JABIFK010000046.1 GCA_018650745.1 Candidatus Latescibacterota bacterium
GCCAATGCTACAGCGTCTAAAGGAGAATACACACTACGAACATCTCCTCCTCGGCTTTTGACTTCGAAAAGGTCGTAGGGCAATGATGTATCAGGTGCAGATACCGCACTGCCAGGCACACGCAACATGTCACCATAACTTGCCAAAATCACATCTGGCCTACCCGCCAAAACAAGTGCGCGATCAATCACGTGCAATGGCGTCACACAAACGGGGCATCCAGGTCCATGAACAAGTGTAACGTCATCTGGCAAGAGTTGATCCAGTCCATAACGAATAATGCTATGCGTCTGTCCACCGCAGACTTCCATTAAAACCCAAGGTTTTGTTACGGCCTGTTGTATTTTATCTATGATTCTACCAACAGCTTCAGCATCTCGATATTCATCCAAGAACTTCATTGTGTGCCCTCCAATACCTCCCCGACCGCCTCAATCTCTTTTAATATCGCCATCGTTTTTTCTGCCTCGGCCGCATCCAAACAGCTCAAAGCAAAACCAACATGAACCAAAACATATTGCCCCACCTCTACCTCTGGCACAAAGTCCAAACACACACTGCGCATAACGCCTCCAAAAGAGACCTTACCCATTTGCTGTCCATTGCTCATCTCTTCAAATTTTTCAAGCTTTCCCGGGATGCCCAAACACATCTTGTCTCTCCTTCATCATTGCAGCCGCCACAGCAACTTGCCCCAGAGCAATACCCCCATCATTCGTTGGCACACTGTGATGCACTAAAATTTCGAAATTGTACTGATTTAAGCGCCCGGTGGTCATGTCCAATAACAAGCGATTTTGCCAAACCCCACCAGACAATGCCACCCGCGAGCTTCCATACTTGCCACATACCAATCTTGCGGTTTCACAAGCGATCTGAGCCAACGTTGTGTGAAAACGGCGTGCCATATATGGGGTAGATTTCCCAGCTTGTATATCTTGCAATAGGTTTTCGAATAGTTTGCCCAAACGGATCTGCCTGCCCTCAATGACAAATGGATAGGGCGTCACATCTTGGTCCCACAGCAAAGCTGCAGCCTCCAAAGCCATGGCGATTTGTCCCTCGTGGTTTGAGACCTTGCCCAGCCCGAGCAGTGTGCCGACAGCATCAAATAACCTGCCCGCACTGCTGGTCATCGGTGTATTGATTTTTTTAGAAATCATCTGGGCAATAACATCGATCTCTTCTTCGGGCACATCTGAGAAATATTCGAAGACATTGCACTCAGGCATTAATGCCATCAGGTAAGCCAATGCGATACGGTAAGGTTTTTGAATAGCGGCATCTCCGCCGGGCAAGGGCAAATATTCCAAATGGAAACAGCGTTCAAATCGATCCAAGTGACACCACATAAATTCCCCACCCCAAATCTGCCCATCGGTTCCGTATCCTGTGCCATCAAACGCTATGCCAACAACAGGCTCGTTATAACACCCAGAATCAATCATACAACTGCCAATATGTGCGTGATGATGCTGAACACGCAAAAGAGGTATCCCTCTTTTTTTGGCCACCGCATGTGCAAATTGCGTACTGGCATATGACGGATGCAAATCACAAACAACGCACTCTGCTTGTACGACAAACAGCTTTTCCAAATCTTCTACCGCTCGGGCTTGCTCTTTGCGCGCCAACGGGTGACTTAAATCACCAATATGGGTACTCAAGAATACTTGCTGATCAATCCCAATGGCAGACACATTTTTCAAATCAGCACCCGTCGCCAAAATTGATTTCTCAAGTCTTATACTTTCTGGCAGCATCAGGGGCAAAGGCACAAACCCTCGGCTGCGTCTCACCACCTGCACCTGCTCCTTATTGTCAATCTCTCTTACAGCCACCACACTGTCGTCGCACCGTCTTTCAATAGGCCGATTGTGCAATAAAAATCCATCCACAAAATTGCCCAATGTCTGGATCGCATCTTCATTATCCATGCAAAGTGGGGCACCACTCAAATTGCCACTGGTCATCACCAAAGGTGCTTGCACAGCATCTAACAACAAGTGATGCAACGGTGTGTACGGCAACATCATCCCCACATATGCGTTTTGAGGCGAAATGACATCTGGCAGCTTTTTGTCTTTCTTTCTCAACAACACAATAGGCGCTTCCACTTCGCTCAATACACGTGCTTCCATCTCCGTGAGATCAGCTATTGCATAAGCATCTTCAACGGATCTGACCATCAGTGCCAGCGGTTTGCTTGGACGTAATTTTGAAGCACGCAATCTCTTAACTGCCGTGTCATCGGTAGCCAAACAACAGATGTGAAAACCACCCAAACCACGAACAGCGAGTATGCGACCTGAATTGATTTGCGAAACGGCCTCCTGCAATGCCGCTTCACCCAAAGGCCCACGCCCATCCAGCACATTTGAAAACGAAATCTGCGGTCCACAAGTGGCACAGGCCACAGGTTGTGCATGATAGCGCCTATTATTTGGGTCTCCATACTCGGTTTCACACACCGGGCACATTGCAAAAGACGCCATGGTAGTTTTCGGTCGATCATAAGGCACCCCTTGCACAATTGTAAAACGGGGCCCACAATTTGTGCAATTGACAAAGGGATACCGAAAACGATGATCTGCCGAATTAAATAACTCGGCCAAACAATCAGGGCACACAGCAACGTCAGGAGACACCAACGTTCGGCCGCTCACACTTTCGCTTGAGAGAATATCGAAACGCTTTGAATGCTTAGAAACAGAGGGCAGGATTTCGTGCACCTGCATATTAAGTACACGCGCCAATGTCGGTGCCTTATGTTTTACAGCTGCAACAAACTTTGCCAAATCTTCCTTTTGTCCCTGTATCTCAACCCGCACGCCCGAAGTCACATTCTGAATCCATCCGCCCAAATGCAACAAGTTTGCCAAACGTGACACAAAAGGTCTAAACCCAACACCTTGCACCACACCCTCTATTTGGATACGCCAACGCAATATCTTAATCCCGTGATGAACACGCCCGCGTTCGGTTCCTCTAGATACCACTTCCATAGCTGACACTCCTCAACGAAAAATTGCATCCAAACTTACTTGAATGCAACAGGCGTGCCAAATCCAAAAAAACAACTAAAGCATTTTTTTCTAACACCTTAAACCCAACATCCCAGTTCGACCACACCCCTCACCGAGACACCATTGTCCCACTGTTCCGATACTCGACTTGTTGAATAAAAAAAGAGGACAGATGATAACTGTCCTCTTCAACACAAGAGCCTGATTGGGCGGAATCGCAAGCCAAAAACAGGATATGTTCATCACATCACCCCGATAATTTCATGCCTTGCGCAACTCACACAACCAGCTGTGCCAGATATGCAATAGCCCACAGAACCAAAGAGATCACAACAAGAGCCAACCACCACGGCATGCGACGTCTCGAGGGTTCTTCTTTTTGTAAACGCCCATTGGACATTAAAAAACTCCAAGATGGATTCTTTTCACCCCAAGTATTGCAAACCCCATACCACCATCACAAGCTTTAAAAAAATGAACTCAACTTACTGTATAATTACTATGTTGAGTTCATTCAGGCTGAAATATTCCTTCTTCACCTCCCTATAAACTCTGTGGAAGCATTGCCCCACCAGAGACATATTTGTCACAACAAAAAAGCCCCCGACATAATATTTATCGAGGGCTCCAGGTAAAAAATTGTGTGTCACTTTAACCGCTAAACGCTCTGGCATCAATTTCGTGTTTGGCCAAAAGCCGATGCAAAGATCGGCGGTCTATACCGCTGTGCTGTGCTGCTTTTGAGATATTGCCATTGTGGGCTCGAAGTAAATTTTGAACATAGGCCCGCTCAAATTCTTCAATTACATTTTCTTTGGCTTCTTTAAAAGGCTGATCGAAATGGGTGGTACGCACTCCGACTTGAAGGGATTGCCCTAAGTTTTCAGGCAAGTCATCTATGACAACTTCATCTCCCGAAGCCAAAGTGACAGCACGTTCCATTGCATGCTGTAACTCACGCACATTGCCACCCCAGGCGTGCTGTTCTAAATGTGCCATCGCTTTTTCTGAAATGCAGCTGGGGCCATCTGGGCGCTGCTCGGAATAATGCTTCAAAAAGTGATTTGCCAGCAAAGGGATATCACCTAAACGCTCACGCAATGGCGGCAAATGAATGACAAACGTATTAATACGGTAATAAAGATCTTCCCTAAATTCTCCTTCGGGCACCAACGTCTCTAGATTTTGGTTGGTCGCC
>JABIFK010000045.1 GCA_018650745.1 Candidatus Latescibacterota bacterium
CTGCAGGCACAGGCAACAGTTCACCCAATTGAAGCGGGTAACAACCAAATCAGTGCGGTCATCTCCCAATTGGCAGCAGGAGACACCCTGCATCTTGTCACACCAAACGGGGTGTATCACGAAACCGATAACATCGACCTGCCACCCATTCCACTCACCATCATTGGGCACCCAGACAAACACCCCATTTGGACAGTCTCTGGCACTCGCCAACTTGGAATTTATGATGCGATAAGTATTCAGGGTATTCAATTTGATGGCAACAATGCAGCCAGTTCAGCATTGCGTATACATACACCGCCCAAAACTGTTCTGATTAACAACTGTAAATTCCATTCATTTTTGCAAGACGCCATCACAGAACAGAGCGGCACCATTGGCACCCTCATAGTACGCAACAGTATTTTCTATAACATTGCCCAAACAGCATTGGAATTTAAAACGCCTGACAGCTGTGAAGAACTGATCGTAGAAAATTGTACATTTTATGACATTGGCGAAAAAGCCATTCATTTGAATGCAGAAGTTTTACAAATACACGTGCGCTTAAAAAACCTTACCATTCACAAATGTGTGGGCGGCATTTGGGTAGAGAATGTTCATTCTGGCGAGATCACAAATTGCATCGTCACAAACTGCCGATCCTATGGCATTCGTGTGATCCCCACAAACAGCCCCATAAAAATCACCTATACGTGCGCCTACAACAACCAAAGGCCTTATGGCGAAACAAAGCCAGATGTTGGTTGTATAGAAACCAACCCGTTTTATTTAGATGCCGATATGGGTGATTTCTCTTTGCGCTCTATTTCCCCCAGTTTAACAGCAAGTCAAAACAAAACCCCAATTGGTGATCTACGCTGGACAGGCGCAGCCACATCAATAGCCGATCGAAATTATATGATCCAAACTTTCGGTCCTATTTCTTTGGCGATGCTCTTGCTTGCAGCAATTGGGTATCTCATCTATCGCATCACCCATTGGCATCTACACGAGCGTGCCGAACACCATGCACTACAACAATCACAAGCCATTTTAGAAACAAACGTTGTAGAACGCACGCGAGAACTCAAAGAGGCCAATAACCAACTTCAAATAGAAATTTCACAGCGGCAACAAATTGAACACGCCTTACGAGAAGCACACAACACATTAGAAAAACAGATGGACGAGCGCAATCAAGAGCTCGTCATTATCCGAGATGATTTGCAAATACGGAACGAGCAACTTCAACAAGCCCAAAAGCTCGAAGCTGTGGGTCAACTGGCAAGTGGCATTGCACACGACTTTAACAACAACTTAGCCGTCATACGTGGTTATATTGACATGGCATTGGAGCAAGTGACACCCAATGCATCATTGCATCGTTATCTCTCACAAGTCAATGATGCCGTTCAACGATCCGCTAGATTAACGGGGCAATTGTTGATCTTTAGCAGCAAACAACCCATAGAGCCCCAAACCATAGACCTTAACCAAAATATCTTGGAATTAGAAGACATGCTCAGCCGAGTTTTGGGTGAACACATTACCACTCAATTAGACTTAGAGGAAAACATTTGGCCCGTCGTTGCAGACACAGGCAACGTGGATCAAATTATCACCAATCTGGGTCTAAATGCGCGCGACGCCATGCCCGACGGCGGCATCTTAAAAATATCTACGCACAACAAGCAAGTCCAAAACCCGATACAGCCCGATATATCCCCCGGTCAATACGTGTGTATAAGCGTATCTGACACAGGCATTGGCATGAACAGCGAAGTTCAATCACATCTCTTTGAACCCTTTTATACCACCAAAGAAAAAGAAAAAGGAACAGGATTGGGGTTGGCCGTTGTATATGGTATTGTTCATGCCCATCAAGGTTGGATTGATGTCACCAGTGAAATAGGAAAAGGCAGCACATTTGATATCTATTTACCAATGGAAGAGGATTTCCTTCAAACGCTGCCCCAAACAGAAACTGAGATGGCAAATCTAAACGGCAATGGGGAACGCATTCTATTCATAGAAGACGACCCAGCTTTACGCGACATCAAACGCAGCATACTCGAAACGCACAACTACC
>JABIFK010000044.1 GCA_018650745.1 Candidatus Latescibacterota bacterium
AAGCCAGCCTCGTCCGCCCTCACGATGTCGTTGTAGATCAATCGGGAAACATATTTTTTTCGACAACAAGCAATCTCGTATCTGGAGCATCCAGCTACAGAATTCGCAAAGTAGATACCAATGGTACCATATCCACCGTTGCAGGAAATGGAAAAAGCGCGCGCGACTTCACTGAGGGTGAACCCGCTACAGAAGCCAGCTTAAATGCACCAACGGGCATTTGTTTAGATACCCAGGGGAATCTATATATTGCCTCAGTTCGAGACCAGGCCATTCGAAAGGTTGATCATGTTTCACCAACGCCCCCCGTCTCATCAAACAACCTAGCACTCACCCTCGATGGACGAGGCGACTTTGCCCAAATAGACGGCTCCTTCACATTTTCAGAAACCAACCAGATCACATTGGAAGCTTGGTTTAAACTCACCAACCCTTCGTCCTTTGAAAGCGTCATCTCGGCAGGTTTGAATTATCGCCTCATGATCGACGGTGGCTTGCACCCATACTGGAATGCGGGATTGCACGGTGACAGATCGGACAATACATTCGTGTTTACACCGGGGCAGTGGTATCACTATGTCCTCGTTATAGAAGGTGGGACAGAAGCCAAAATTTATGTTGATGGCACCCTTATAAACGCCCACACGTCACATATTCCAGAGACCCTACCAGACGTTTCCCAATTCCTCATCGGAGCGGGCGAATCCTCTGACTTGTACAATCTGTTTGGGCAAATTGATGAGGTTAGAATCTGGAACATCGCCCGCACAGAACAAGAACTTCAAGATGCCCGCACCAAAACCCTCATAGGCAACGAACACGGATTGGTTGGTTATTGGACATTCAATGACCAAAACCAAAGTACTGAGGTTATCGACCACTCAACGGCAAACAACAAAGCATTTCTCGGTGGTGACGCCTATCTGACTCTATCTACCTCCCCAGTCTCCGGCGAATCGCCCCCTCAACCCGACACACCAAACCCGCCTGACCCGTCGGTAGAAACAACTTGGCATCCTATTGAAACTGGAACCGAAGACGTTTTTTTCTCAGTATATTTTACCGACACAGACCACGGGTGGGCCGTAGGTGGCAAAGGTCAAATACTTGCCACCACAGATGGTGGCATAACAAGTCTCTTCCAAGAAAGCGGCATCAATTCATTCAGCTTATATGGCCTACATTTTATCGACAATCAAACCGGATGGATCGCCGGAGATCGCGGTACCCTTTTGCACACCGCAGACGGCGGTGCAACGTGGATACAACAAAGCGTAGGCACGTCTTTAAAACTTTCTGATGTTCATTTCATAGACGCCGATATAGGGTGGGCCGGAGGCGATTGGCGTACGATGTTCCACACAACTGACGGCGGAAACACTTGGACAAAACAGACCGTGCCCAACATGTCTGGCCCCCACATTATTGCTCTGCACATGCTCAATGAGCAAACGGGATGGGCCACAGGCGGCACAAGCACGGGCAAACGCAGCCTCATTGGCACAAGAGACGGGGGCAATACCTGGACCATGCTGATAGACGGCCCAGGCGCCCTTTTGAGAGACCTCTATTTTATCAATGAAAACGAAGGATGGATCGTTGGCGACAGTGGCCTCATACACTATTCCAACGATGGTGGACAATCTTGGGTACAACAAACAAGCGGGGTATCTGAAGTGCTGCAAGGGGTGCGCTTTGTAAATGCGCAAACGGGTTGGGTCGTGGGATCAAATGGCACCCTCTTACACACAACAGACGGGGGGACAACCTGGGCACAACACACCGTTGAAACCACCGAAACCCTCACGGACGTGTGGATAGCTGCCGATCAAACATCGGGATGGATAACAGGTTATAACGGTGTCCTTTTGACATTTGGCGACAGCACAACTCAACCCGATCCGCCAAGTCCGAGCGAGGCAGATATCCACGTTCCGGGTGATTACGTGACCATTCAAGACGCCATCAACGCCGCCAATGCGGGTCAAACAATCAGTGTGGCTGCTGGGACTTATGTTGAGAATATCAGCTTAAAAGAAAACGTTGCAATCATCGGAGCAGGTGCTGAAAGTACGACTATTGATGGTGGCGGAAGTGACGTCGTATATGGGGCCGATGGTGCTAGTGTCAGTGGGTTTACACTCACCAACGGTGGAGACTCTGGTGTCTTTGCGTGGTCCACATCGCCAACCGTTGAAAATTGCATCATCACGAACTGTGACCAAGGCATCGCAACGGCCGCCGATGCAATCATCCATTCAAACATCATCGTAAAGAACAGTGGATACGGGATTTTTGCAGGCACATCAAGCACCATCGGCAGACCGGCATCCCCTACCATCACCAATAACCTGATCTTGCAGAATGGTTCCGATGCTTCAGGCATTACGCTCTACCAAGCAGGTGGCCTCGTTATTAACAACACCATTGATGCCAATGGAACCTATGGTATCAATGTATCCAAAGGGCCTGATCCCATTTCGATTGAGATCAAAAACAATCTCGTGACCAACAACGGTTGGTATGGCATCAACGGATATGAATTTGACAATGTCACACAAATATCCAATTACAACAATGTATGGAACAACGCTTGGGACAATTATGATGATCTTCTGCCCGGCCCGAACTCAGGATCTGAAGATCCTCTGTATGTGACACCCTTGGCAAGACCGACGTCCAAGAGGGCAATCACAAGCAGAAAGGATATGTCTGAAGAAATGGCATCCTCACGTAATCATATAAATGATATGCGCGCCCAAAATCTTTCAACAACGCAATACAGAAGGGCGAGGAAACAGACTCCTCGAACACCCATTCAGAATTTCAACTATCACTTGCAAACGACCTCGCCCTGTATTGATGCTGGTGATCCGCTCCCTCACTAT
>JABIFK010000214.1 GCA_018650745.1 Candidatus Latescibacterota bacterium
CGGGGTTGAAACTCGGAATGCTGAAGGGGAAAGCAACTTTGGCATCTATGGTATTGCGAATACGGAATTTTCTGTTGATGTGATTTCTGGTCAAGAGGAACCGACCGTTCAAGGTTGGATACCGCGCGGCAAACCTTATGAATGTCAACCGATTCCCACGCCTATTTTTAGAGCGGAGGGCAAAGGTACGGTCGTGATGTCTTATGTGCTGTGCCCCATTCGGGCAGGTGAAACGTCACCGGTGGTGCAGGTCGATGCGTTCCCTGCTACTACTGATGAGGGTCGGGCTGCTATTTGTGGGCGTATTGGATTGGCCGATCAGAATGCATTTTATTTTGTGCAGGCAGAAGCCGGTGCGGGTTCGGTTATTGCTGGTTCTGCCGAAACGGATGCTGAAGCTGGCGGGATATTGGTCGGCCTGAGTGGAAAAGTAGAGCAACAGGTTCTGGTCAATGGCACTATGGTAAAGTGGAATGGTAAGGATGTTGGTGTTGGGGTGTCTTTATTCTGATGAATAATAGACGAGAGCTGTTGGATGTACCAGCCGATTGTCACGCAGGTGATTGCTGACGAATCCACCTTGTGTTCCTCCTTTGGCAAGGGTTGACGGTCGGTTCTCTTCGTCCAATGGATTGATTCTCAAGCACATTGTTTCTTGCAATAAAAAACGGATGATTCAAGCGAATCATCCGTTTTTGTGCGTTAACCAAGAAGAGCTTCTTTATCTGTGGTCTATATCGATGCTGCCGTTTGTGGTCTGTAAACGGATACGGGTGTCTCCACCCCCATTGAGGGCGCCACTGATGGACTTGCCCGAGAAGCGTCCTTTGACGGTGATGGGGAAGTCTGTTGATATTCTGCCATTGGTGGTTTTGGCTTCGAGGTGGGCTTGGTAGTCTGATGGGAGGGTTATATCAATACCGCCGTTTGTGGTTTGGGCTTGTATCGGTTCATTAGATGGTTCTACGACATCAATGCGTAAGGAACCATTGGTCGTTGAGGCAGTGATCCCGCCTTGGATTTCTGCCAATCTGATACTCCCATTCGTGCTCTTTGCGTTAACATTACCCGTGACATTTCCTACGTGGATCTTGCCATTTGAGGTTTTCGTTTTGATGTCACCTTGAGCGCCGTTGATGTGGATTTTGCCATTTGAGGTTTTTGCGCCAATGTCCCCTTCTGTTTCTGTAATCTCGATGTTTCCGTTGGTTGTATGAAGGTCTAGGATTACGATCTGTGGAACCGTCAGGATGTATTTGACCTGGATGCTTCTTCCTCTGCGCAACATCCCTTGTTCCGGGTGTTTGGTGCTAATTTCAAGGCCTTTGGCTGTTGGCTCAATTTCAATGTATGTGTTTTCGAGCAATTCCTCGGCTTCTTGTTCGGTATTTGCTTTGGCTTTTTTAATGACCACCATTTCAATTTGATCATCTCGTCCTGTTTTGATGACGATACTGCCATTGAGGCCGGAGACTTTGAGCAATTGACCAGATTTGAAATCGAGGGTTTGTTCAATGGTTTCTTCAACTTCCTCTTTGGCACATGCTGTTGTAATAAATGCGGTTAGACATAAGGCTATGGTGAGTATGTGTTTCATTGTGGTGATCTCCTATTGTGTATTGGGTTTCTAATTAGACCCGATATTTTTTTTCAGGTTTCGATAATGTTGTATCTGTGAAACATTATGCACAAGATACCTATCTGTACTTCATGTCACAATTTGTGAAAAAGGCATTTGATTGTCGTCCATGAAAGGATTACATTGGCAACCTGTGAGGGCGCAATGGAGAGTGAAGTAGGAATTAAACGCATTGTCGTTGTGGGCACATGTGGGTCTGGCAAATTAGAAAAGGTCATGTTGAAAACGCCGAAAGACATGCGAACTTGGGTACGCCAGTTGAGAATTGCAGATAGGAGATTGTTTCTTTAACATGGGCGTTTGTGATAGCTGCTGTTATTTGTAATTGATATTGAAGAGGTGAGTCATGACATTTGTTGATACACACGCACATATTTACCATGAAGATGAAACCCTGTATCCAAAGAAATCAGATCCGTTACTCCCCCCTAAAAACAAAGGGACAATCGAACATTTGAAGCAAGATGTTGCCGACAATGGCATTGGGCGTGTGGTTTTGGTGCAGACGGGATCGGCATATCTATGGGATAACCGTTTGTTGGCCGATACGGCAAAAGCAAATGCAGGTTGGGCGGTGGGGGTTTGCACATTGGATCCAACATCGGAGGACAGTGTTGTTGAATTGGAGCGTTTGGTGGGCGGGTTCAATGTGAAGGGACTTCGCGTAGAACCCACAAAGACATCTCCCGCAATTTACGATCAGGCAGGTGCGCATCGCTTGTGGCAGAAGGCTCAAGAGTTGGGCGTGGTGATCTGTGCGCACATCCAATCAGAATTTACGAGAGAATTGGCCAACTTGCTCAAAGCGTATCCTAAGGTACCTGTGGTGTTGGATCATTCTGCTTATCCAAAGGCTGCAGAGGGCGTGGATTCTGAAACAGTCAAACGCGTGATTGATCTGGCCGAATTTGAGAATCTTAATGTCAAATTGACCTTTGCTGTCACGGGTTCTGATGACGCGTATCCGTTTGGAGATATGAAGGGCATTGTAAGGAAAATGGTGGACACTTTTGGCGCAGATCGTTGTATGTGGGGATCTGGTTTTCCGTGTGAGTTGTGGTTGAAGAAGGCGACTTACGCACAGCACTTGGCATTGGTGAGAGAAGATTGGGGATTGAGTGAAGGAGAACAAGCTGCTGTTTTGGAAGAGACGCCGATGCGGATTTGGTTTGGTGGCTAATATGCAGGATGTTAGATGGGGCGAAATCCGAAACCTGTAAGATTCTTTATCCGCTATGGAATGACATGGATGGTTTGATAAATAGATCGTCGTGTTTTTGTTAGGGGCATAAGCTGTGGAGATATAAAAAAGGATCAAGAAAAAATCTTGATCCTTTTTATTATTTATTTTGCGTTTGGTGCTTAAAATAAGTTGTAGGTGAATCCGGCTGAAAGCACTTCGCGGAATTGCCATTCGTTGATGGTGTCGCGGTCATAGACCAGATCGACGGCAAGGGTCACGTTGATATATTTGGCGACCTTGGCAGAGAAAAGGTTTTCCCAGTTGACATCAATTTCGTTAAAGGCTTTGACATTGGAGAATACAACAAGTTCAGATGTATAGGTTATGTTTTCGCTGACTTTGCGATTGAGTTCGGCAACGCCAGTGATACCACCCTCTATCCTGGTTTTTTCAATTGCAGGCGTGTCGGGGTCGTCGGCATATCCCGGAAAGCTGCGGGTATAGGTTTCTTTGATCGTGGCACCTAAACGGGCTTTGAATTCGTCACTTCGTGAATAACCTATACCGGCGCTTTGGGTGAAATCCCCCGGATCAAGAAGTTGGGATACTTTCGTTTTGGTCGTGCCGCTGTAATCGTATCCCGACGTGAATTGGGTCAGGGCTGTGGCAGAGACGAATGGATTCAGGTGTAGGTTGCGTTTCAGTGTGAAGATGGTTTCGAGCTTCACTTCATCCGCTGTTTTGCGCGTGCCTGTATCGCCCACTTTGCTTTGGCCAAACGTGAATTTTGCTTTGTTGTCCCAGTTGTGATTTGCTTCGTCTTTTGTAAAGCGGCTGTTAAGCGTCGTTTGCCAGGCCAGGGAATTTTCGCCCCCTTTGGTCCAATTGCTAAAGCTAGCCTGAGTGAGACCCAAAGAAAACACCATTTGGGTTTTCCAGCCATATTTAGGCGCTTCCTCTTGTGCCTGTGTTGTGGCCGTGAAAAATGTTAAACACAACAAGGTGTAAAGATATTTCATTGATCAATCCTTTCCAATTCATTAGCTTTGTTGCGGAAAACCGTGGTGATGAACATCCATTTGTGGGAATGGAATTTCGATGTTGTTGGCGTCTAAGCTTTCTTTAATATTACGTTGGAGGCTGAAGAATACGGCCCAATAATCTGCCGTATTCACCCAGGTACGCACGACAAGATTAACCGATGAATCGGCCATAGCAACGACTTCAACGACAGCTTCGGGATCTTTAAGTGCCAGCTCTGTGCTGCCGATCACTTTTTTGATCACACCAATGGCGGTGCCGATATTGGCGGTATATGAGATGCCCACTGTCATATCAACACGTCGGGTGTCCAGGGCAGAATAATTGACAATATTGCCCCCCCAGATGTTATTATTGGGAACGAGAATTTTCTTATTGTCAGGCGTGGTGAGTGTGGTGGCCATCAGATTCATTTCTTGAATGACACCGGCTGTGCCTGCGGCCTCTACAAAGTCACCGACTTTAAATGGGGCATTGAGCAAAAGCATCAAACCTGCTGCAAGATTGCCAAGTGATTCTTGAAATGCAAAACCGAGGATGAATCCACCGA
>JABIFK010000736.1 GCA_018650745.1 Candidatus Latescibacterota bacterium
GCGCTTCGCACTTGGTCCCATTACCCTATTCTCACTGACGCAATCACTTAAACATTGTATGCAGATGAAGAAGTGGTGCCACCTCGACCCGTCCAGTTGGTGTGGAAGAATTCACCTCTGGGTTTGTCCAACCGTTCATAGGTATGTGCACCAAAATAATCTCGCTGGGCCTGTAATAAATTGGCGGGCAGCCGTTCGGTTCGATAACCGTCAAAATACGCCAACGCACTCGTGATGGCTGGCATTGGAATACCCAAATTTATTGCAGCAGCAGCCACGCGTCGCCATCCGGCCTGCGCGTTCTCTACAGCATCTTTAAAGAATGGGTCCAGCAACAAACTGTCCAATTCTGGATTCTGATCGTAAGCTTCTTTAATTTTTCCTAAAAATGCCGAACGAATAATACAGCCGCCGCGCCACATGAGGGCAATACCACCATAATTCAGGTTCCAATCATATTCAGCAGCAGCAGCTCGCATGAGCTGATAACCCTGCGCATAAGACACAATTTTTGATGCATACAAGGCCTGTTCCAAATCTTTAATGAATGCCTGTTTATCACCACCAAACGTGTTATTGGAAGGGCCACTAAGTATTTTTGAGGCTTTGACGCGTTCATCTTTTAAAGCGGAAAGACAACGGGCAAACACGGCTTCAGAAATTGCCGTTAAAGGTTGCCCAACATCCAGTGCCGAAACGGCCGTCCATTTACCGGTTCCTTTTTGGCCCGCGGTGTCGAGAATTTCATCCAGGGTGTAAGTGCCGTCGTCTTCCTGATATCCTAAGATATCACGCGTGATCTCAATGAGGTAAGAATCCAGAAGTCCCGTATTCCAGTCTTTGAATACTTCATGCATTTCATCATTAGAAAGACCCAATCCGGTTTTCATCACCTGATAGATTTCACAGATCATCTGCATATCGCCATATTCAATGCCGTTGTGAATCATTTTAACAAAATGACCTGCACCCCCTTCTCCGACCCAGTCACAACAAGGGCTCCCGTCATCCACTTTGGCGGCAATATCCTGAAAAATTGTTTTGACATGTGGCCAGGCTTTTTCATTTCCGCCCGGCATAATGCTTGGCCCTTTTAAAGCACCTTCTTCACCCCCAGAAACCCCAGTTCCAATATAGAGAATGCCTTTTTCCTCCATCTCTTTGGTTCTGCGTACCGTATCTGGGAAATGGGTGTTACCACCATCAATGATGATGTCCCCTTTATCTAACAAGGGTACCAGACTCTCGATGACCTTGTCTACGGCACCGCCTGCTTGTACCATAATCATAACCCTGCGAGGGCTTTTCAGTTTTGAAATCAATTCTTCAGGGGTGTGGGTGCCAATAATAGGCTTGCCTTGAGCACGTCCATTTATAAAGTCATCCACCTTAGAAGTGGTGCGATTATATACGGCTACCGCGTGTCCGTGGTTGGCCATATTAAGCACCAAATTTTCGCCCATTACGGCCAATCCGATCAGTCCAATATCTGCTTCTGACATGGTTTTCCTTTCGCTTAAATTTGAATGCGAAAAATATATATAAAAGAGTAAGCTGTCAACCTCAACCCGTTGAGAATTTGCCAAAAGGCTTGGTGCTTTACCACACTTGGTGCAGGTAATTTTGATTGCGGTTTTGCGTGAAAATACACAAACTGAATAAGATGTCAATGTTTATAAAAGTAAGGAGCCAATATGCCATCCTCATCCAAAGCATAAAGTTGTCACTCAAATCCATACCCGGCTCGACAAAGCATTTGGCGGTGAAGCCTGGGACAAGTCGCGTAAACCGTCTGACCCACTCGACAATCTCATGCGCACCATCTTGTCGCAAAACACCACCGATGAAAACAGAGATCGCGGTTATAATACACTCCGCGCCCAATACCCAACGTGGGAAAAAGTGATGCGAGCTTCACCTCAAAAAGTGCAAGACGCTATCAAAGTAGCTGGTTTGGCCAAGCAAAAGGGCCCCACGATGCAAAACGTTCTCAAATGGGTGCACAAAGAACAAGGCACATTGTCACTCGACTTTTTAAAAGAAATAGACACCGACGAAGCCATCACACTCTTGGTGCAACACAAAGGTATTGGTCTCAAAACAGCCTATATCGTCTTGGCTTTTGCTTGCAATCAAGACCTCTGTGCCGTAGACACCCACGTTTATCGTACCA
>JABIFK010000224.1 GCA_018650745.1 Candidatus Latescibacterota bacterium
AAAAGGGGCGAGTTGCTTTTGCAACTCGCCCCTTTTTATTATTTTTTATCGCAAGACGAGTCTACGCCCCCGCGCCAGCGTACCGCGAAATTGTCTTTTCTGTAATTCTAAAGACAAGGCTTTATACTGAGTTTTTTCTGCTACCAGTTGACCCTTAAGTTCCTCGGCATCTTGCATCAAATCTTCCCGAGTGCCACGCAGTACCGCAACGCAGAGCTTCACATCAGTAAGTTTGTAGCCCTCATCGACAATTTGAGCACTTAACCGGTCAATATGTGTTTCTAATTTTTCAACGGCGGGCATATTAGATTACACTAAAAACGAATAAGGGAACCAGAACGAAACATTGCCCCAACTTCTGGTACAGCCGTTTCTGTCATATGAGTTTGGGTACATCAAAAAAACGCTTTTTGCCCAGCCCACTAGATACAGACGACCAAGTCGTCACATCGAAAGTGACAGCAAACACACCACAAGTGGGCATGTCATCAATGCTTTCATTCGCTAACAGACACACCAAGTCCGTTATATAGGGGTTATGCCCTATCACCATCAAAGATGGATGCCCATCATCAGTACCCTGCACCAATTTCAAAAGGTCGGTGTCATTTCCAGAATAGATCACCTCTTTCCAAACAACTTGCTCAAATGGGTAATCCAAACCTTCTAACAGGCGTTTTGCCGTGGCGCGTGCACGCTTTGCTGGACTGCAAATAACTTGGCCCAGGACAACCTCTCGTGAGATTTTCAAGTGTTTGCCCATTATGGGCGCGTCTTTTTTGCCTCGCCCGTTCAATGGGCGATCAAAGTCAGATTCTGTGGCGCTTGGCCAACTCGATTTGGCATGCCGCACCAAAAACAATTCTTTCATTCTCAACCCCCATAAAAAAGCAAAAAAAAACTTGCTGAGCAAGCTCAGCAAGCGCATATCCAAAACTTACATCACGGGAGGGGGGCTACCAGAGTCTATGACGAGCTCCGTCTCCATTTGATCGTTACTTTGCAGTCTAATCCCAATATCATTTATCAATTCTTTCATAAACCGAATACGTTCACTGCTCAAACCTTCCTCTGTCTGTACTTCTTTCTGCCGTGCCAATACGCCCTGATATTCTTCCTTTTTGGTTTGCAACCCTTCTTTAACACGGTTGAGCCTCAGTTCCAAGTCTCGCATTTTGGTGGCCGTAAAATACTTTACACCAACCACCATCAAAAGAGATACCAACATCCAAATAGCCACATCAACACTCCCATAAACAAATCGGATTTAATAGGAAGATATTTACTATATAATGGGAAATTCGATTGCCAATGTCAACCCATTCTCTGTTATCTTAAGCCAAAATATAAAACAGCTCCAACACCCCCGATGTGACCGACATCAACCTTCGTAAAACAAAAAAACCTAAACTTTATTTTTTGCTGGCCCTACAGGCACCACTCAAATCCAATCGAGAACTTATACAGACAAATATCTGAACGCACATGCCGCTTCAATTTCGGTTCTTTTTGAAAAAATCCAAGATACCCTTTTTTAATGCACCCGCCTCGTCCAGTTCTCCTGCCAACATTTCCTCTGTCACTTGCTGCTCTTCTTTACCTACCTCATTCAGATAAACGTGCCAATGCTTTACCATTCGTCTCGCCCGTGCCTGGTAACGTGTTCCTTGATATTCAAATTCTATCATATCCGCTCCTACGATATCCTATAGATTTCCCACGCAACCTCACATCCTTAACTATAGCCATACAACCAGCATAAGGCAATACACTGTCTTGTATCCCAATAAAATCACACATTGGAATTCCTATAAATAAAGGCGCTACGCAATTTATGCGTAACGCCTTTATTTACTGAGGGATATTATATGGTGCCGAAGAGGGGATTCGAACCCCTACACGGTTTCCCGTACCGCCCCCTCAAGACGGCGTGTCTACCAATTTCACCACTTCGGCCCAATTGCTTAATTGGTTTTACCAGAATCAGCGGGAGCAGGTGTTTGTGTTTCTACTGCGGGTGTGACAGGGTTAAAAGGCTGAGGCACAGTCTGCACAGGCCCGCCTTGCTCTAACAAACGTTCAGCAGCTGTTTGAGCGACCGCATCTGACGAGCGCCCAGCATACCAAAGGCTGACACACGTTAAAGCAAATAGAACACCCGCATAGGTTGTAACCTTTGTCAAAATGGGTACCGCACCACCACCGCCAAACATAGAAGACCCGCCGCCGCTCATACCACCACCAAAAGCACCGCCAGAAAGCCCGCCGCCCTTACCTGGCTGCATTAGGATGGATAAAATCAGCACAAAACATACGATGACATGAACAATTAAAAGAAAGATTTCCATACTTACAAACTCCTAAATCGCCGCTTTCACAATCGCAGCAAATGAATCAGCATCTAATGCAGCACCACCTATCAAGCCCCCATCAATATTGGGTTGACCCAACAAGTCAGCAGCATTATCAGGCTTCATAGAACCACCATATTGAATGCGCACACTCTGCGCAACCGTTTCATCATACAAATCGACCAGCACCTGACGAATCATACCATGCACAGCATCTGCCTGGTCTGGTGTTGCGGTGAGCCCTGTTCCAATGGCCCAAACTGGCTCATATGCCAACACCAATGTCTGTGCTTCATTGGCCAAAATCCCTTCGAGACCGCCCGTAACTTGCTTTCTTACAACTTGGTCAGTCACTTCCGATTTACGCTCTTCAAGGGTTTCGCCCACACAAACAATCGGCTTCAAACCAACATCAAGTGCGGTCTTCAGCCGTTTATTCACAGTCTGATCGGTTTCACCAAAATATTGCCGCCGTTCAGAGTGCCCTAATATAACGTATTCACATCCGCAAGTCAATAACATCGCCCCCGATACTTCTCCCGTGTAGGCTCCTTCAGCTTCCCAATGCATATTCTGAGCACCCAACCCAACAGAGGAACCTTTCACGGCACCACTCACACGTTCCAGAGCAGTATGTGGTGGGCAGACCACAACATCGACCCCATCAGCACCCAAAACAGCATCCACAACACCTCGAGCAAGTGTCTCTGCTTCATCCGAGGTTCGGTTCATTTTCCAATTGCCAGCAACTATCGGTTTTCTCATCACAAACTCCTATTCGGTCTCATCA
>JABIFK010000043.1 GCA_018650745.1 Candidatus Latescibacterota bacterium
AAACCACATCCGGCTGGAGTTCCCTCGCAAGTTCAACTGCCGTTACGCCATTATTGGCCTCGCCAACAACCTCAAACTCTGGCTCGCGCGACAGAAGTCCCATAATTCCTTGCCGAACTATGTCATGATCATCTGCTACCAAAATACGTATCATTTTTATGCCAACCCCTTCCGCCGTTGCAATGACAAATTAACGGCCTGTGCAACCACATCACGCACAATTTGCATATCGTTCAAAGGCTTCTTCAAAACAAAATCAAACAGACCTAAACGAGGATCACTATCTTCCAAACGCCACCCGGTCATTAACACGAGGCTGATATGAGGAAACTGTAATCGCACAGATTCGGCCACTTTATCACCCGGAATACCTGGCATGCCTAAGTCCAAGATAATAACATCATATTCGACATCTCTCAACGAAGGCATAACCCGAGCGCTATCTGACAGGCAAGCAACACTGTGCAGGGGACTTAGCACGTGTTCGACCAGTTGGCTAATCACATCGAGATCATCAACGACCAAAATCTGCCCACTTGGAGAATTCACCGCATCCAATGCTTCAGATCTTGGCAATATCTGCCCTCCAGAGGGAAACCACAATGTCAGAACAGACCCCGCCCCTTCCACACTATCAACATCCACACGCCCCCCCCACCTGACCACAGTGTTATAGACTGTAGCCAGCCCCAAACCCGTGCCAATCTCAGGTTTGGTGGTAAAAAACGGCTCAAACACACGTTTCAACGTCTCGGGATCCATCCCAATGCCCGTATCTCTTACGCTGACTTGAACCCCCTCGCCCACCTGTCGAGATTGGATCTCCAACTCGCCTCCCTGAGGCATCGCGTCTACAGCATTAAATATCAGGTTCAGCATGATATTGTAAAACCCCGACGATGAACCTCTGACCTGAGGCAGATCATCTGCCAAATTCATAAGGACACGAATTTCTATTCCTTTCAGTTCGGCTTCATCTTTCCAGCGCGCGCGCGCGGTCTCAACAGAGTCACGTAAGATGGTATTTAACGCATGCAACACACCTTCATCCGAATCACCCAAAACAGCATCTTGTAACCGAGCCACCAGATCAGCAGCTTGTTTGCCTGCCCGGTTAATGGTTCGCACATACTCAACCATTTTGGGGTCCTCAACACTTTCCAATAAAAACTCAGAGCTCACCGTCACCCCAACCAAAATATTGTTTAAATTATGGTTGATACCCGCCGCCATTTCTCCTAAAGCGCTGAGCCGTTCCAATCGAATCAACTCACCTTCATGAGAATCGAGTTTTTCCAGCATCTCATTCATAACGGTGGCCAATTGCCCCAGTTCGTCCTCTTCCCGAACTTCAATGCGAACAGAAAGATCTTTGAGTCCTTCGATTTTTTGAATATCAGAACGCATGTGCTTTAGGGGCGACAAAACCAAGCGCTCCAATACAAAGATCAAAACAACACACAGCAAAATACCAGTCGCAGCAACAGCGCCCAAAACGGAACCAACCGAACTCAACCCACGCTGGTAAATTTTTCGAGATTTTGTCACCTGAATCAAACCAGCAGGCTTACCGTAAAGATCTGTGAGTGCAACGCCCCCAGCTATGGTTTCAGAATTGAGTGGAATCACCCATCCCAAAGAATCTACAACACCTAAAGTGTAGGCACTTCCAAGCGCGGGCAGTGACGTATTGGGGGAATGTAGCGTCAAATCCAGTTCCAACTGATGTGACAAACGCTTCATTTCACCCGAATCGAACTTTCTGCCCATTAAAAGCTGACCTCTATTTGGTCCAGTTTTTTTACTGGTTAAAATAGGGTGAGACACAACAACAAAAAGACCTTCTGGCAACGCCAGAAAGCCTTTCTTCACTTTATCAGCGGGCAACCCGGTGTCAGCCAAATGCCCAAAAATGCCCTGTGGAACGGGCACTTCTTCATTCTTTACACGATCGTATCCCTTTTCAAACACAACTTTTGTTGCCGCATCTAGAAAAATCACAAAGTTGAGCCGGAGCCTTGAATCTTGGAAGATTTCATCCACCAGATTGGTTTCAACGAAACGTTTTTGTATTAACATAGTCTATGCGCAGTAGTATTGATGTAGTAGTTGTAGTAGGAGCAGAATAGATGACCATTATTTATGTGTGTATAGTAGTTTTGGATTATTCTGATGAATACCCCGAAAAATAATACTTTTAGATATGTGCAGATGTCGCG
>JABIFK010000686.1 GCA_018650745.1 Candidatus Latescibacterota bacterium
AAACGCCCTCAGCGCATAAATCAATCCTTTTTTTTCACGAAAAACCGCATAGGTCAAAACAACGCTCACATCAGGATCTCTGTCGACCTGTGAAACAAAAGACATACCCTCCAAATCAACGCCAAGATGTTGCACCTTAACCCGCCCAGGCAAACATCCGAGATCCACCAATTCTTGGGCCATATGCCCACCCTCTGCCAAAAAGAGGTCTCCTTCGGCAAACAAGCGTACATACCTCTTCTGCCACAGTGGTTGTCGTGGAAGCTGAGAGACATCCATTCCATAAAAAGTTGTCACCATCGGGATGTTTGTTTGTTTTTTTGCCGCGAGACACCGAAACCCTTCTTGGCCAAAGTGAGCATGGATGATCTTGCCTTCAACTTCTTTTATCCACTTTCCATAACCAGCATAGGTCCCACAGATCTTACGAACCGATCGAAAATAGAATCGCTTTAGCAGAGACAAATCTTCGGCAGAATAGACTTTATCAAATGGGAAAGTTTCGGCATTTTGACGAAATTGCGTCAACACAACCGGATGGTATCGTTTATGCGTGCGAATCTGATCATACATCCAAACGGTGGTCTGAGGCAGAAATGGATTGGCGCAGTGAACAACAGCAGACACTAGCAAACTCCCATAAAAAAGCCCGCTGAAAACTTCATCAGCGGGCTAATTTTCCTTACAAGCCAAACATTGACACACGCTTTACCCAACCACATCGACGAGGTTGCCCTGTCGCTCTTGGGGTTCTTGCGCACTCTGTGCTACGTTTTCTTCTCGTGTATCTCTGAGCTGTTCTGCCTGCTGAACGGTCGCCTGATTAACCCCCTGCTCACCCGCTTCAGGGCGTGCACTGGGTGCTTCAGCCGCGGCACCAGAGGCATTGCCTTCACCCGCACGGGGTTGGGCTTGCTCGGCTTGTCTTCGCGCTTGTGCAGAAATCTCAACCCGATCGGTTTGCGGCGGCTGAGGTTCTGGTCGCGCTTCTTGCGAAGCACGGTTGGCCTGCCGTGCTTCATCTTGTCCAAATGTCGGGCGAGCCACATTGGTGTTCGCATCAACACGATTCGGCATCTCGACCTCCTTATGGTCGACTTCCCACTTCGCTATGTGCCAGTAAAACTTGACACACAACACTTGTATCCTTAATATCGCAAATCACTTACGAAAACACAACTCATAAAATGAGCCCTTAAGTAAAAGGATTTTCTATGGCAACAACCAGCAATTACTTGGCATATGACCTTGGTGCGTCCAGTGGCAGGGCTGTAATTGGCCACTTTGATGGACAAAGAATTTCACTTGAAGAAGTACATCGTTTCGAAAACAACGGCATTCCTGTTGGCAACAACTATTATTGGGATATATTGAGATTATACGAAGAAATGCGGACGGGATTGCGGAAAGCCACCCATGGGGGTAAAACTTTAAATGGGTTAGGTTTCGATACCTGGGGCGTTGATTTTGGATTATTAGATGCACAGGATGAACTTTTGGGCAATCCCCGATGCTACCGGGACGAACGAACACAAGGCATGTTTGCCGAAACATTTAAGCGCATTCCACGTGAGGAAGTGTTCGAGCAAACAGGCATCCAATTTATGGAACTGAACACCTTGTACCAATTGGTTGCAATGCGCCTGCAAAACGCCCCGCAACTGAACATGGCGAAAACATTTCTCACCATGCCAGACTTATTCAATTTTTGGTTTACGGGCCAAAAAGCGTGTGAATTTTCGAACGCAACCACCACCCAATTCTACAACCCGCGTGATAAAAGCTGGGCATATGATCTGTTGCACAAACTCGACATTCCTACAGATATGTTACCACAAATTGTGCAACCCGGAACCGTTTTGGGGCCAACGCGTGATGCGCTCAATAAAGAATTGGGTATTGCGCCCATTGACGTCATCGCGCCAGCTTGCCACGATACCGGATCCGCTGTGGCGGCAGTCCCCCTTGGCTCCCCAGATGATGTCTACATTAGTTGCGGTACATGGGCCCTCATGGGTGCAGAAATTGCCGAACCGACCATCAATGCCAAAGCCTTAGAACATAACTTTACCAACGAAGGCGGCGTATGCAATACCTTCCGTTTTTTAAAGAATATTACAGGACTTTGGCTTGTGCAGGAATGCAGGCGTATTTGGAATTTAGAAGGAAAGAACTACGATTGGGGGCATCTAACAGCTTTGGCTGAAGCAGCACAGTCCCTCAAGTCTTTCATTGATCCAGACCACGCAGACTTTGGCACGCCCGGTGACATGCCCAAACGCATTCAAGAAGCCTGTCACAAGAATGGCAATCCCGTTCCAGAAAACGACGGTGCAATTATTCGCACAGCACTCGAAAGCCTTGCCCTCAAGTGCCGGTACACGCTCAATCAACTCGAAGATACACTGGACAAAACCATGGGCAATATTCACATTGTCGGGGGAGGGATCCAAAACACCCTCTTGTGCCAATTTATCGCCAATGCGACAAATCGTGCGGTACTCGCTGGCCCTATAGAAGCAAGCACAATGGGCAACGTGCTCGTGCAGGCCATGGCCAAAGGGCAGATCGGTTCCCACACAGAGCTACGTGAAATAGTGCGTAATTCAACAGAGATCAAGACGTATGAACCCTCACAGACTGATACCTGGAATGAAGCCTATGGAAAATTTGAAAAACTCATTTGAAGGACAAGCAATTCAAATAGAACTTCACAGCTTAGGCATGTTAGTGATCCAACCCAATCAGTGATGACAAAAATAAAAGGGCGTGTGCATAGAAGCACACGCCCTTTTTATCTACTTTAAAACCTGATTACGGCCTTACAATCGTCCCATCAGCGCGACGATCCTCGGCCATAAAAAAGGATCGTGCAGATTTGTCAGGGTCCATTAATTGTTCAGCTTTCGCCTCATCGATATCAATACCCAAACCCGGTTTGTCATTTGGATAAAGGTGTCCCCCATCCAAAACAGCATGCCCAGGAAATATTTCATACTCCTCTGGCCGAAAATGGTTCTCTTCCTGAATACCAAAGTTCCAGCACACCATGTCTAAGTGCACTGCCGCCATTTGATTCACGGGGTCATTGTCGCCACCTTCTTGCCACGCCGTGTGTATTCCAAACCATTCACACAATGTTGCAATCTTCCGGCAATTTGTGATCCCCCCCCCTTTAGAAACTCGGACCCGTACGTAGTCAATCAGACGCTCAGTAATAAGCGGCGTCCACTCGTGTGGATTAATAAATAACTCTCCCATCGCTTGAGTTGTCGTGCACTGCTGCCTAACCTGTCGATACCACTGCACTTGTTCTGGCGATAATAAATCCTCTAAGAAAAACAGACGATAAGGCTCCAAGAGTTTGGCCAAATTCACCGCATTGTGCGGTCGCAAGTGTTCGTGCACATCATGGGTTAGTTTGGGGCCAAACCCCAATTTATCACGCAAGTATGCAAACATAGCTGGCACATTTTCCAAATAGGCCTCATCATCAAAAGAACGTTTCTGAGGCGCTGCGTTTTTCGGGCGCTGAGTTTCATCATCTCCGAGAAAACCACCACCACCATAGGGGCCCAACTGACAGCGCACCACAGGATACCCTTCTTCCAAGTACCTGCGGATATCATCTTCAAGCGCAGGCAAGTCATCCCCAGCTGCATGTGCATAACAAGGCACCGCACTGCGACATGCCCCACCCAACAGTTGATAAACTGGCAATCCAGCTTCTTTACCTTTGATATCCCACAATGCCATATCAATTCCAGCTTGTACAGTGTTAATTATCGAGTCATTGCGCCAATACCCGCTGGTATAAACACTCTGCCAGATATCCTCAATATGACTTGCATCCCGGCCAATAATTAACGGGGCAATGGTCTCTATGGCCGTCACCACGGTTTTTGCCCGATAATGGTCGCTTGCCGACCCAATGCCATAAAGCCCAGGTTGATCTGTGAGCACCTTGACAAAAACCCAGGTGCCATTGCTTCGTGTTCGAATGGTTTGAACATCTGTAATCTTTGCCATCATGAATTCCTTCCAAAGGATACGACCACCACGTCCAAATCGTTTGCAAACCTAACATCAACGTTCCAAAATCACGCCAACTGAATAGTGATGCCATTCGTGACTTGAGTTTCCACCAACCTTTCCAGAATGCGCAATCTTATCGAATGCTCAATTTCTGAAAAATCAGCCAATCCGGCCAAGTTATGCACTTCTTCTGGATCATCTTCCACATTGAACAAAAGATAGACCTCACCTTCTCGATTGAGCACAGCTTTCCATTCACGGTTGAGCAGCATGACTTCACCACCATATTCCGAAATCGCTTCCGTTCGGTGTTCTACCTCTAAATTGCCAAGTGTAGGACACACAGATTTGCCAAATTGCTGATAATTTAACGCCCCACCCGCTAATTCT
>JABIFK010000042.1 GCA_018650745.1 Candidatus Latescibacterota bacterium
AATATGTTGATGGATTTTCCTGGATCGCATTTGACAGACGATGCCCAATTTGGGCTTGGGCAAGCCGCTCAGTGTCGTGAAGAGTATTTGGTGGCGATTTTTGAGTTTGAACGTCTCTTGAATGAATACCCGGTGAGTCCACATGCGCCTGCTGCGCGGTTCCAAATTGGTGAGTCTTATTATCAGCAAGCGCGTGATATTCATCATGACCAAGATGAGACACTGAAAGGCATTCAGGAATTTACTCGGTTTGTCGAAGATTATCCACGCAGCGATTTGGTGGGTGATGCAAATTCGCGTATGTTAGATTTAAGAAATAGACTGGCACTTAAGGATGTTGAGATTGCGCATAACTATTTAAAATGGGGTTATGTCACATCTGCCAAATTGTATGCCGAGGATATTGTCGAAAAATTTGCGGGCACCGAAGCTGCGTTGGAGGCCAAACTTGTTATTGTGCGCGTGAAGATCAAAAGCGAAGATTTGCAGGGGGCGCGCAATGACCTGACTTTGTTGGCTGGGCAAGATTTGAAGCCTGAGCTAAAAAAGAAGGTGATTGAATTGACAATAAAAGTTCAGAAGGATTTACAAAAAAAGTAAAAAACATCATGACTGGGCGCGTTGGTATTTATGGGGGCACGTTTGATCCGATTCATATTGGACACCTCTTGGTCGGACAAGAGGTGTTTTTGCAATGTGGGCTTGATCACTTGGTGTTTATGCCTTCGGGTATTCCGCCTCATAAGGAATATGAAGGGTTGGCAACGGCAGATGATCGGGCCGAAATGGTGCGGCTTGCTTTAAATGGGCACGATCATTTCGTGGTGAGTGCATTTGAGCTGGAACGTTCAGGCAAGTCGTATACTGTTGATACTCTGCGCACACTCATTCAGCAGATGGGTGATGGTGTTGAGCTGTTTTTGATCATTGGGGCTGATAATGCGGTTGATATGCCGTCTTGGTATGAACCCGAAACTGTTTTAGGTTTGGCTCAGGTTTTGGTTGCCGAACGGCCCGGCTTTGATCGGGGCCAAATAGACCCCATACTCAAAGCAAAGATGCAATTTGTGAAGACCCCGCTCTTAGAAATCTCATCTACGGCTATTCGGGAGCGCGTGCGTGCAGGATTGCCCATTCGTTATTGGGTTCCCGATGCTGTGGCAGACTATATTTTTACACATCAACTTTATCAATGAGCTAGATCAATGAAAAAAGATCAGAAAGTATTAGATCGGTTGGGGGGCATTCCAGAGGAGCGTGTGCAACGCTATTTTTGTGTAGATGATGATAATTGTCGAGCGTTAGAACGTGTTTCTAAGGATGCGAAATTGCTACACAAAGAACGTCGAGAGTTTAATGTGATGGGCAAAATTGTGAAAGGGTGGATTGTTGAGCTAGAAGTGCCAGCTACAGATGGTGTGGTGCGAACCGATCCAATGGCGAAGTCATAAAGGTATTTTGCCCCCGTAACACAGAAAAGGCCGAAGCAATTTGCTTCGGCCTTTTTGTTGGGCACCTTGTAAAGGTATTGGTTCTGTCGTTTGTTGTTTACAGCATGTGAAGGAGATCTAAATTTCTATCGATGCGCCTGTTTTGTTGTGCGCGTGCATCTGTGTGACTCGATGCTCTTGTGGCATTGGGCGAAGAATCTTGATAGCCCAATGAAAACAATGCCGATTGGGCGCTTGTTTGACCCGAATAGGCACCGACTCGCCCGCCAATTTCGCCGCGTGTCGAATAGGTTGACTTTGCAACCGATTGAAATGGCGAGTTTAAGGGGGTGTATCGCCCTCGATTGCCAAATCGACCATTTTCAATGTCGAACTTAAATTGGTTGCGCACGGTTGATGGCCCATAAATCCGATAACCCGTATCGCCTGAATTATCCGAACTGGAATCACCATTTAACGAGATATCGATGATATCTTGATGGGGAGATGATTGGGTGGTTTGTGTGGGTGAAGAGGCTGTGGACATGGTCGTGCTTGGGATGGCTGATGTCGTTGATGTAATGCGACTCGGCATGAAAACCACCTTCAAAAAAACCGGCTAAAGTAACTAAGAGGGGAAGTTAAGCATTTGCCGGCCAAATGGCGAAGTGGGACTCTGTTAAAATAAAGCAAACTTCCCCTCTCTCTCTATATCGGCCAAGCACCTTATCTTCTTCATCTTTTTCTAAAAAAAATTATGAAGCTTGACAAGCAGAAGTGAATCTGCTTAGATTTGGTTACGCTCCCTTTATTTTTTATTGAGAAGAAATGGAACTGAACAGTACCCCACAGCAACAAGGTTCCCCCTTGTTATGTTCAGTAGAAATGCCCTTCTCTTTATGGGTTAAGTTATGCCGAAAATGGACGATTATGATCTACAGACCACGCGAGTGGTCATTTTTGGTCAAGAATATGTGCTAAAAAGCAATGAGTCTGAAGCTTACACGCAAGAAATCTCTGCGTTTGTGGATCGACGAATGAAGGAAATAGCACACGAAATGAATATTGGAGATACAGGCAAAATTGCCATCATGGCTGCTTTGGACATTGCTGATCGTTTGTTACAGCACCGGTCAATTCAAAATGCTGATCAAATACGTACTGTTTCAGCGGTAGAGCAGTTGGGGCAATTTTTGGATGGAGTACAAAAGGATGGGGAAGCCGCTTAGGGAAAATAGAAAGCAGATTGATGAGATGGCTGGACCATTACAAGTGGTCGCGCATAATCTGTCGCGTTGGATTATGATGTTGGGGTTGGGTATGGGGGCTTTGGGGGCGGTGGCTTTTTATTATGGTCTGTTGCCTGTTGGGTCGATGTTGATATCGATCTTTCTGGTTTCTTTTACGCTTTACTTTTTTATACGCTGGTGGCCCGAAGAAGACGAGCGCCCTGTTCCTTCTCAACCTGCCCCCACGCCAGTTGTTGCACCTCTCAAACCGGGGCGTGCAATGGTGCAGACTGTCAGGTTGAATGGACCTCCAAAAGCACGGGTTATGGTGG